>NZ_JBFUIN010000057.1:0-15453 GCF_056401855.1 Bacillus sp. P4_D3 | reverse complement strand
ATAATAAAAAAAAGAGATTCATACATACGTATGAATCTACAAAATATGAGTATATTCCAAAACATTTTTCCCGATTAATAAAATAGTAACTAATAAAAATAAAGTCCTTACATATCCAACACCTTTTTGAACCGCAAACTTCGATCCAAAATAAGCACCTAAAATCATTGATAACCCCATAATAATACCGTATTCAAAATGAATCACATCTAAAAATAAAAAAGTAATTAAAGATACGATATTACTAACGAAGTTCAAAAGTTTTCCAGATGCTGCCGCTTGAATAAAATCCAAACCAATTAATAAAAATGCAAAAATTAAAAAGGATCCTGTCCCCGGTCCAAAAAAAMCATCATAAAACCCTATCATTAAAATAACTAAGAAAAATATTAATGTTTTTCCTTTTGTCATCTTTTTATAGGTAGATGCACTTCCCCAATCTTTTTTTGCAATAATAAAAATAGCAATAAAAACCAACATTACGAGTACTAGTGGACGCAAAATATCAGGCGGAATAAACTTTACTACTAAAGCACCTGCGACCGCTCCAATAATAGTTAATGGGATTAACTTTCCTACAATCCGAAAATCAACCTTACCTGATCGAATAAAATAAATTGTACTGGTAAGCGTCCCCATCGTTGCTGCCAATTTATTCGTTGCGATTGCCGAAGCTGGTGATAAACCAACAAACATAAGTGCAGGAAGCGAAATTAACCCTCCCCCTCCAACAACCGAATCAATAAAAGCAGCTAAAAACCCGAATGCAATTAATAAAATAATGACTTGAAAGCTTAGTTCTTCCATGACTTTGCCCCTTACCCCTTTATTTGTAACCTTTAAAATTATAACAAAATTTTTCAAGAAAAAAAGCTGTTCCTTTACGGAACAGCTCTCATCTTTTAATCTAAAATTTTCACAAACGGTTCATCTTGCTTCGCTTCACGTATAATAATAGCTTCTGGCCGCTCTACAGATTTAATCGTTACTTGTACTTTCATATAATTCGGGAAGTATTCCATAACAAGTCCAGCTACATATTGTGTAAATCCAATTACTTCAGCTTTTCCATTGAATTGGACAGGAATATCGAGCTTCATTTCTTTTAATTCATCATCTCTATACATTCCAGTACCGATAACAGCTGTATAATCACCTTGGAAATACTCACTTAACTTCGCTTTAAAGTTTGACACCCTTGCAAGGTCTTCACGTTTATTATCCGCTTTTGCTTGTTCAGACGGGAACAAATAATATTTCTCATTGATTGGTTTCCAATCCTCAACCGTTTCACTACCTTTTTCTACCTTAGCATAAGAAACAAAATTCCCTGGCACAAGTGAAGACTTTGGACCTTGACGATAAATTGCAAATGTTATCGGAACATTTTTTGTCGCAGCGTCTTTTTGATGCATGACTTTCAAGATTTCTTGTGCCATTCTTTTCCCTTCAGCTAACATTTTTTCATCTGGGATTGCAGCTTCACGTGGATACCCATGCTCTTCCTCATAATATTGAATAGAATTCATCGCTAATCCAATTACAATGCCATCAGGTTCAACATCGTTCCCACCTTTTTGTACGTAGTAATCATGCTCTAAAATATTTGAGATATACATTGGATTTTTTTTATTTTTCACTTCTAGTGACTCCGAACCTTCACTTAAGGCTGGATTCAGTCCGATATTCGGAAATTTAACTGCATCTTTTTTCAACTTATCCTCTAGCTCTTTTTGTTCAGCATCTGTACGCTTTCTTTTTACAAGCATTTGTATATTTTGAGCATCTAGAACCTTTCCGCCTCTAAAGAAATAATCTTTCGTACTAAATGATTCTTTGGCAATGCGCATTAGTCCTGTTTCAAATTCATCTATATCTAGACGACTATTTAAACCTTGTACAACTAAACCACGTGCCTTACCTGGATCAAATGGAACCGTTGTCTTATAATATTCATCCGAAATGGAGTATTTCGGGACAACTGCTTGTTCTTTCGCTTTCCCTGATTTCTCAACTGCTTTTTCATCTTTATTGGAACCCATACTACACCCACTTACAAGTAGGCTAAGACTTAATACCGCTAACGCTATTTTTTTCATCGTAAGTTTGCACCTCTTACTTATTCAGCTCTTGTAAGAACCTCTCTTCATTCCAAACTTCAACATTGTGCTTCTCTGCTTGCGCTAATTTCGAACCAGCAGCTTCACCAGCAACAACTAAATCCGTACTTTTACTAACACTTCCTGTTACTTTTCCACCTAATGCCTCAATCTTCTTCTTTGCTTCACTGCGTCCCATAACTTCTAATTTCCCTGTTAAGACGACAGTTTTCCCTGCAAAGTACGATTCAACATTTTGTAGATCAGCAACTTTTATACCTTTGTATGCCATGTTCACGCCATACTCTTTAAATTGTTGTAATAGCTCTAATACGTCTTCATTATCGAAATACGTTACAACGGATTGAGCCATTTTTTCACCAATCTCGTTAATTGTTTTTAGTTCTTCTTCCGTTGCTTTCACAAGCTCATCCATCGTTTCAAAATGCTCAGCAAATGTACGTGCGGCTTTCGCACCGACGTGGCGAATACCAAGACCGAATAATAATCGCTCTAATGAGTTTTCCTTCGAATTCTCAATTGCTTGTACTAGATTTGTCGCTGATTTTTCACCGAAACGTTCTAGTTGTAATAATTGCTCTTTCGTCAATGAATATAAATCAGCAAACGTACGAATATAATCCGCATCAAAGAGTTGTGTAATTACACGTTCTCCAAGTCCATCAATATTCATTGCATTTCTTGAAACGAAATGGATTAATCCTTCACGAATTTGAGCTGGACAAGTCGGATTTATACATCGAAGTGCTACTTCTTCTTCTAAACGAACAAGTTCACTCTCACATGCTGGACAATGCGTTGGCATATGATATTCTTCTTCCTCACCAGTACGCTTATCAAAAATAACGTTCACAACTTCAGGAATGATATCTCCAGCCTTTTTCACAACAACGTAGTCACCAATTCGAATATCCTTTTCACGAATTAAATCTTCGTTATGTAAAGAAGCACGACGAACGATAGTACCAGCCACTCTAACTGGCTCGAGCTCCGCAGTTGGTGTTACAACCCCTGTGCGGCCTACACTTAATTCAATCCCTGTTAATCTCGTCACAACTTCTTCAGCTGGGAATTTATAAGCTATTGCCCATCTTGGACTCTTTGCTGTAGTTCCTAAGCTTTCTTGAATAGCAACATCATCTACTTTTATAACGATTCCGTCAATCTCATAATCAAGATGCGGACGTTTTTCTTGCCACTCTGCTACATAGGCTATTACGTCTTCAATTGTTTCACATGTACGACGATTTGGATTCGTCTTAAATCCAAGCTCACCTAAGAAATCCAGTGATTCACTGTGGGATGGAATTGTTTTTTCTTCTACATTAGCAAGACCATACACAAACATAGATAAGTTACGCTTCGCTGCAATTTTCGGATCAAGTTGGCGTATCGATCCTGCTGCCGCATTACGTGGATTCGCAAATACATCTTCACCATTTTGCTCTTTTTCCTCATTTAATTTAACGAATGAACGCTTCGGCATATAAGCCTCGCCTCGCGCTTCTAACGTTACTTCTTCATTTAATCGAAGTGGAATTGCTTTAATCGTTTTCAAGTTCTGGGTAATATCTTCACCCGTTACACCATCACCACGTGTTGCACCTTGAATAAAGCGTCCTTTTTCATAATGAAGTGAAACAGCAAGTCCGTCAATTTTTAATTCGCATATATATCTTACATTCGTATCATCAATTCCTTGACGTACTCTTCGGTCAAAATCACGCAAATCTCCTTCATTAAATGCGTTACCTAAACTTAACATCGGTGATTTATGCGTTACCTTTTCAAATATATCAAGTACAGCTCCCCCAACTCGAATAGAGGGGGAGTCTTCCGTTACAAATTCAGGGTTCTCTGCTTCTAATTTCATAAGCTCCTGCATATCACGGTCATATTCCGCATCAGAAACAGAAGGATTGTCTAATACGTGATATTGATAGTTAAATGTATTTAACAAATCACGCAGTTCTTCTATACGTTTTTTTGTTATCTCTTTTGACATATCCTCAGTCCTTTCCTATTGTTTCGTCACAGGTGCAAATTTTGCTAATAAACGTTTAACACCAATTGGGCTTGGGAACGCAATATCTAATTCCTTTGCATCACCTTCACCTTTTACACTTACAACTGTACCGACTCCCCATTTTTGGTGGGAGGCTTTATCGCCTACTGCCCATCCAATTTGCTCGCCACCTGTCGTCTTAACAGCCGGACGCACGAAAGCTGAGCGAGAACGTGTTGTCGTTGCGCTTGTCGTTCTTCCTTTTGCACCAAACGAAGTTTCACGCTTCGGTGCTGTTTCATTTAATGGTTCTACTAGTTCTGCCGGGATTTCTGTAATAAATCGGGATGCTGCATTCATACTTGTTCTACCAAATAAAGTACGCATTTGCGCATTGGATAAATATAATTCTTCCTCTGCACGAGTAATACCTACATAGGCAAGACGACGCTCTTCTTGCATTTCATCCTCTTCCATAAGAGAACGAGTATGCGGGAATATCCCTTCCTCTAAGCCAACAATAAAGACAACTGGGAACTCTAACCCTTTTGCTGAGTGCATCGTCATTAAAATAACTTCTTCACCAGCAGTTGGATCTTCATCTACACGATCAATATCAGCAACAAGAGCTAAGTCTGTTAAGAATGCAACAAGGCTCTTATCTTCGCTTTGAGATTCAAATGTTTGTGTAACAGATAAAAACTCGTCTAAGTTTTCTAAACGACCTTCTGCTTCTAAAGAACGCTCATTTTTCAGCATATCGCGATAGCCTGTCTTTTCAATAACTTCTTCTACTAATTCTGTAACAGATAAATACTCTTGCATATTTACCCAGTTGTGTAATAAACTTGCGAATTCTTTTACTGCTTTTGTTATTTTTGCACTTACACCAACATGCTCAATCTCATCAAATACAGCAGTTAATGAGATTCCGTTTTGCACACCATAATTAATAATTTTATCGATAGAAGTCGCACCAATCCCGCGCTTTGGCATGTTAATAATACGCGCGAAACTAATCTCATCATCTGGATTCCCAATTAAACGTAAGTACGCCAAAATGTCTTTAATCTCTTTACGATCATAGAACTTAGTACCGCCGACAATTTTGTAAGGGATATTAGATTTTAGGAAAATCTCCTCAATCATACGAGACTGGGCATTTGTACGATATAACACTGCAAAATCAGTATATTTTCGGTTCCCCATTTGAATATCGTCACGAATTTTTTTCGCAACAAAATACGCTTCGTCCTTTTCGGTTGCAGCACGATAATACGAGATTTTGCTTCCAATTTGATTGTCTGTCCATAATTTCTTCGGTTTACGGTTTGAATTTTTTTCAATTACAGCATTAGCTGCATTTAAAATATTTTGTGATGAACGATAGTTTTGTTCTAACAGAATAACTTGTGCATTCTCATAGTCTTTTTCGAATGACAAAATGTTAGAAATGTCAGCCCCGCGCCAGCGGTAAATAGACTGATCCGAATCACCAACAACACAAAGGTTTTTAAAACGTGATGCCAAATGTTTAACAAGAAGGTACTGGGCTTTGTTCGTATCTTGATACTCATCAACGTGAATATATTGGAACTTACGCTGATAGAACTCTAGCACTTCTGGAACACGTTCAAATAGCTGAATCGTCGTCATAATTAAATCATCAAAGTCTAATGAGTTATTTTTTAGAAGGCGTTTTTGATATTCTGTATATACATCGCTCGTTAATTTTTCATATGGATCAGCGGTTGTAATTTTTTTTGCATATTTATCTGCAGATAACAGTTCATTTTTCGCATTACTAATACCCGCTAAAATAGAGCGTGGTTCAAACTTCTTCGGGTCAATATTGCGCTCCTTCATAATTTTCTTTACTACAGTTAACTGATCACCTGCATCTAAAATCGTAAAGTTACGATTAATCCCAATGCGGTCAATATCACGTCGTAAAATACGTACACACATAGAGTGGAACGTAGAAATCCAAATATCTTCTGCTTCTGGTCCAACAAGTTTATCAATACGCTCACGCATTTCACGAGCAGCTTTATTTGTAAAGGTAATTGCTAGTACATTCCATGGCGCCACACCTTTTTCACCAAGTAAATACGCAATACGGTGTGTTAACACACGTGTTTTCCCACTACCTGCGCCTGCCATTAATAGAAGTGCTCCATTTGTTGTTTGTACTGCTTTTTGTTGCTGCGGATTTAAACCATTTAATAACCTATCTGTCGTACTCATATGCGCCTGCACCTACTCTCCTTTTACTGCTTTAACTGTTTTTAATGCAGCTTTTATATCATCATAAATAACATTTCCAACAACTACTGTATCAGCATACTGTGCCATTTCTTTCGCTTGTTCTGCATTAGAAATACCACCGCCATAATATAGCTTAGCTTGCTTCAATTCTGCTTTTACATTTTTAACAAGTTCAATATCTCCATACGTCCCGCTATATTCTAAATAGAATATAGGCAAATGTAATAACTTGTCTGCTAAACGTGCATATGCAATAACATCATCTTCTGTTAAATCACATTTTGCATCTGTAAGCTGGGCTACTTTCGCTTCTGGATTTAAAACACAATACCCTTCCATGAAAATCTCGTCCCAGTCCATAATATCCCCAAATTCTTTCAATGCCTCATGATGAACACCTGTTACCCATTCTACTTTTCGGCTATTTAAAACACTTGGGATGTAATAAAAATCAAATCCCGGTGTAATTGCTTCCAAATCAGAAACCTCTAACACACAAGGAACTGCATATCTACGAATGCTAACTAGCATGTGTAATACGTTATCAATTGTAACTCCATCACTTCCGCCTACAATAACAGCATCCGTTCCAGATTCACAAATCATTTCTAAATGTTCGTCACTTAACTCCTTATTTGGATCAAGCTTAAATACATGTTTCCATTTGGAAATATCGTACATGAAAACACCCTTTCTTTTCTCTAGTTATATCTATATTTCTGTTCAAAATAACAGTTAATTTTTATCAGGAGTTTTTAAATTCCTTGCTATATCTTTACCGGGCTGGCGTATGCAACGATAAAATGCGACAGCTATCTTTACCGGTTTTTTTGAACTTCATTACTATATTTGTTCAAAAAGGAGGATATAGAGAGCCGAGCAGGTCGAGGCGCATTCGCCAGGAGGAACGGAATGTAGTTTTCCCTACATGAGTACCGGACTGGTGTATGCAACGATGAAATGCGACAGCTATCTTTACCGGACTTTTTGAACTTCCTTACTATATTTGTTCAAAAAGGAGGATATAGAGAGCCGAGCAGGTCGAGGCGCATTCGCCAGGAGGAACGGAATGTAGTTTTTCCTACATGAGTACCGGACTGGCGCATGCAACGATGGAATGCGACAGCTATCTTTACCGGACTTTTTGAACTTCCTTTTACGCATTCTTTCATTATAACAAAAAAAGCTACCTACACACACGCCCAATCCAACATCTTTTTCAACGTCAAATGTTGGATTACATATCAAAAAGCTTATACGGAATACTAACAAATGAAATAGTATTTCTATTTCGAAGTTCATCAAAAAGGAGTGTTTTTCTAATGAAGCAAAACATCGGCACAATTAGTGCTCTAATTCGAATTACACTCGGACTTATCCTCTTCGGTTGTAGTACAGCTAAACTCGTACGTAAACCTTGGTGCACTTGGTCTAAAGTTTTGCTATGGATTGGTGCCATGAAAATTGCGGAGGGAATCGTTCGTTTCTGCCCTATTGTTGAAGCCTGTAAGTTTGGAAAATATATGAATATGAGCGCATTTAAAATGCCTAGCATGAACTTTACTGAAAAAGGCCATAATAAAGAGGAAGTTAAGCAAGCTTCCAGTCATGACAAACCAAAGTCAAATGGAAGTTATGACACTTCTGACAAAGAGATTGAGTCAGCGATTGAAGAATTAATCCTGGCAAAACCGCTTTGAATCATTTGTCACGATGCAAGATGCTCTCAAAGAGACTTAGCTGCTGCAGTGGGCGGTTAAGTCTTCTTTATTTTATCACAAAACAGAACGTATATTCTTATATTTTTGGAGTTTTATCCCTAAAACGTACATAAATCAATCAATAAGATTCAGAAAATTAGGTATAAAAACCTTGCATGTAATGATATAAAAGTGATATCATTTTTATATCAGGAGGCGATCATATGAAAGAAAAACAAGTATTTTATGTTAATGGATTTCTCGGCGTTATTGGAATTTTAGTTTTAGCCGCTATCGGTGTATTTTGCCTGGTACAAGAAATTTTTGTAATAGCTATTTTAGCTCTCATATTAGCATCTGTTTTAGCTACAGGTATCGGTATCGTTCAACCGAATCAAGCGAAAGTTATTACGTTCTTCGGTAGTTATTTAGGAACAATTCGTCAAAATGGTTTATTTTTAACAATTCCATTCGCGTTTCGTCAAACTGTATCTTTACGTGTTGAAAACTTTAACAGTAAGAAATTAAAAGTAAACGATGTTGAGGGCAATCCAATTGAAATTGCAGCTGTTATCGTATATAAAGTTGTTGATTCTGCAAAAGCAATGTTTGGTGTTGAGCATTACGATCGATTCGTAGAAATTCAAAGTGAAACAGCAATTCGCCACGTTGCTACAAAATATCCTTATGATAATTTCCAAGATGAAACTTGTATCACGTTACGAGGAAATACTGAAGAAATCTCTGAAGAATTAAAGCGTGAGTTAGAAGCACGCCTTGAAATCGCTGGCGTAGAAGTATTAGAAACTCGTTTAACACATTTAGCTTACGCAACAGAAATTGCCCATGCAATGCTCCAACGTCAACAAGCAAAAGCAGTTTTAGCTGCTAGAAAAGAAATTGTTGAAGGTGCTGTGAAGATGGCGAAAGATTCAATCCATATGTTAGATGAAGAAGGCGTACTGGAACTCGATGACGAGCGTAAAGCAAATATGGTGAACAATTTATTAGTTGCCATCGTTTCAGATAAAGGTGCGCAACCAGTTATTAATACAGGAAGCCTATACTAAAGGTTGTAAGTGATTATGGCCAAAAAGAAAAGCTTTCCATTACGTATTGATCCTGAATTACACGCAGTCATCGAAAAATGGGCGAATGATGAGTTTCGTAGCGTCAATGCACACATCGAGTATTTACTTCGAGAAATGGCAAAGCAAAAAGGGAAATTAAAAAAAGATAAAGATGCATAAAAATCCCGCTGAGAAATCAGCGGGATTTTTATACATTAGCTTCTCGTCATCTCATGACCAATTGCACGATATCCTATATCACTTCGGTAAAATAAACCATCACTCTCAATTTTACCGATTTCTTTATAGACCTTATCTTTCGCTTCTTGTAAACTATTCGCCTTACAAGCAACAAATAATACACGGCCACCGTTTGTTACAAAGTCACCATGTTTCATCGCTGTACCCGCATGGAAAACAATCACATCTTGCAGTGCATCTAATCCGTTAATACTTTCACCTTTTTTATATGCTTCTGGATATCCTTTCGAAGCAAGTACGACACCAATAACTGCTTTCTTTGACCATTGTAACGTTAATTCACTTTCATCTAATACAGCGTTACATACATCAACTAAATCATTTTCTAAGCGTGGTAATACAACTTCTGTTTCAGGATCACCAAAGCGTGCATTGAACTCAATTACCTTTGGACCATCATTCGTTAAAATAAGCCCCGCATATAAAATTCCTGTAAACGAACGATTTTCTTGGATCATCGCTTTAGCAGTTGGATGTAATACTGTTTGAATCGCTTCTTGAACCGCTGACTCCGGAATTTGTGGTACTGGAGAATATGCGCCCATTCCGCCTGTATTAGGACCTTTATCGCCGTCAAAAGCTCGTTTATGATCTTGAGCAATTACCATCGGATGTACAGTTGTTCCATTTACAAATGCCATTAATGAAAATTCTTGTCCATCTAAAAACTCTTCAATAACGACCTTCTTGCTTGCTGCGCCGAATTTCACATCTTGTAGCATTTCTTTCACAGCTTGCAATGCCTCTTCAAGCGTCATTGCTACCGTTACACCTTTACCAGCAGCTAACCCATCTGCCTTAATTACGATCGGTGCACCAACTTTTTGAATGTACTTCACTGCCTCTTCATAGTCTGTAAAAGTTTCATATGCCGCAGTTGGAATATCATACTTTTTCATCAATTCTTTTGTAAAAGCTTTACTACCTTCAATAACAGCAGCCGCTTTATTAGGCCCAAATACACGAAGTCCCTCTTCCTTAAAACGATCAACGATTCCATTCATAAGTGGAATTTCTGGTCCAACGAAAGTTAAGCCTACATTATTCTCTTTTGCAAATAAGACTAGTGCATCAAAATCATTCTCATCAATATCAACTGGTGTTGCAACATCTCGCATACCTTCATTACCTGGCGCTACATATACTTTTTCTACCTTTTCAGATTGTGCAAACTTCCAAGCTAAAGCATGCTCACGTCCACCGCGGCCGATTACTAAAACATTCATATTTCATCCCCCAATAATTAAATAAGTACAAACTAGAAGCTATGCTCCTAGTTTGTTATTTCTAAAATTACTCTATTAATGTTTAAAATGACGTACGCCAGTGAACACCATCGTAATCCCATACGCGTCTGCCATTTTAATAGAATCTTCATCACGAATCGATCCGCCTGGTTGAATGATCGCTGTAATTCCAGCTTTTGCTGCTTCTTCTACTGTATCTGGCATTGGGAAGAAAGCATCAGATGCAAGTGCGCTACCTTGTGCTTTTTCGCCAGCTTGTGTGATTGCAATCTTCGCAGAACCTACACGATTCATTTGTCCAGCACCAACACCAATTGTCATATCATCTTTCGCTAAAACAATTGCATTTGATTTCACATGCTTTACAACTTTCCAAGCTAGTTTTAAATCTTTCCATTCTTGCTCTGATGGTTCACGTTTCGTTGGAATTGAAATTGCGTCCGCATCTAATGATAACGTATCTTCCTCTTGAACAAGAAGACCACCTTGTACAGAAGTTAGTTTTTTACTTGCACTTGTCGCTTTTTCAATATTTACAGTTAGTAAGCGTAAGTTCTTCTTGCTTTGCAACACTTCTAAAGCTTCTTGCGAGAACGAAGGAGCGATAACAATTTCTAAGAAAATTTCGTGTAACTTTTCTGCTGTAGCTTTATCAATTTCACGATTTGCTGCAATAATACCGCCGAAGATTGATACTGGATCCGCTTCATAAGCACGTGTGTATGCTTCATGAATATCCGTGCCTACCCCAACGCCACATGGATTCATATGTTTTACCGCTACTACTGCTGGTTCTGTAAATTCTTTCACGATGCTAAGTGCTGCATCCGCATCGTTGATATTGTTATAAGATAATTCTTTACCGTGTAATTGTTCTGCGTATGCAACAGAAGAAGTTGCTGCGAATGGCGCTTTATAGAATGTCGCTTTTTGATGTGGATTTTCGCCATAGCGTAAATCTTGTTTTTTCTCAAATGTCACCGTTACTGTTTCAGGGCTTTCTTCGCCCATTTGCTCTGTTAAATAGTTAGAAATTAACGCATCATATGCTGCTGTATGACGGAATACTTTCGCTGCTAATTTACGTTTCGTTTCCTCTGTTACTTCACCGTTCTCTTTCAGTTCTGCTAATACAACATCATAATCTACTGGATCTACAATTACAGATACAAATTTATGATTTTTCGCAGCAGAGCGAATCATTGTTGGGCCACCGATATCAATATTTTCAATTGCATCAGCAAATGTTACATCAGGCTTAGCGATTGTTTCTTTAAATGGGTATAAGTTAACAACAACAAAGTCAATTGGTTGAATACCTAATTCATTCATTTGCGCTACATGCGTTTCATTATCACGAACTGCTAATAGACCACCATGAATATTTGGATGTAATGTTTTTACACGGCCATCCATAATTTCTGGGAAACCAGTTACTTCAGAAATACCAATTACTTGCAAACCGTTTTCTTCTAATAATTTTTTCGTACCACCTGTTGAAATAACTTCAATCCCTTGTTCAAGTAAACCTTTAACAAATTCTACTACTCCTGTTTTATCTGAAACACTTACTAATGCACGCTTTTTCATTTATCCTTCACCCCTGGTTGTATGTTAGTTAACAGTTGGTTTTTTCACAGACTGAACAATTTGATTCACTGTATTTACGTATAATTTATGTTCAACTTGTTGAATTTTCTTTTGTAAGCTTTCTCTCGTATCTCCTTCAGAAACAACTACTGCTTCTTGCGCAATAATTGGACCTGTATCCATACCTGCATCTACATAATGAATCGTTACTCCAGTTACTTTCACACCTGCTTCTAACGCTTGACCAACAGCATCTTTACCTGGAAAGCTCGGTAATAGTGATGGATGAATATTAATAATTTTCCCGCCGTATGCTGCTAGTAAAGTCGGTCCAATTAAACGCATATATCCAGCTAAAATAACATAATCAATTTCATACTCTTCTAGCTTCTTTAGTATCTCTCTTTCAAATGCTTCTTTTGACTCATATGCTTTCGCTAAAAAGGTGAAACACGGAATATGGTGATAATGTGCCCGTCCAATAGCGCGTGCCTCTGGTTTATCACATACTAATAAACTAATATCTGCATCCAATCTTTTTTCTTCTACCGCATTAATAAGAGATTGAAAGTTAGAGCCGCTCCCAGAAGCAAAAACTGCTAATCTACTCATACTTCTGTTCCCTCAATAAAGGTAACACCAGATCCTTGTACAGTGTGTCCAATAATATGAGCTTTCTCGCCTTGTTCCTCAAGAAGACGAACAATATCTTTTGCCTCTTCTTCCTTTACTGCTACTACCATACCAATACCCATGTTAAAAATATTGAACATTTCTTTCTCTTCTAGTTTTCCAACCTCTTGAAGTAAACTAAAAATCGGTTGAACTTGCCAAGATCCTAATTCAATTTCCGCACCGATTCCTTCTGGCAACATACGTGGAATATTTTCAATGAATCCACCACCTGTAATATGTGCCATACCGTATACTTCATGTTTTTTCAATAGTTCTAAAATAGGTTTGACATAAATTTTCGTTGGTTTTAATAATTCTTCACCAAGAGGTAGTTCTAAGCGTCCGTAAATACGATCTAAAGATAGTTCTCCATCTTCTAGTAGTACTTTTCTTACTAAAGAATAACCGTTACTATGAATGCCGCTAGATGCTAAGCCAATTAATACGTGACCAGCTTCAATTTTTTCACCTGTTACAATTTTCTTTTTATCAACAATTCCAACTGTAAAACCAGCTAAATCGTATTCTTCCGTAGAATACATTCCTGGCATTTCAGCTGTTTCTCCACCAATTAATGCACAACCAGCTTGGCGACAGCCCTCTGATATACCTTTGACGATGTTTTCAATTTTACTAGGTTCAGCTTTACCACAAGCAATATAATCAAGGAAGAAAAGCGGCTCTGCTCCTTGGACAACAATATCATTTACACACATTGCTACTGCATCAATACCAATTGTGTCATGTTTATCTGCCATAAAAGCGAGCATCAATTTCGTTCCCACGCCATCTGTTCCAGATACTAATACAGGTTCTTCTAATGCAAATTTTGATAGATCAAACATACCTCCAAAACCGCCTAAACCGCCTAGCACTTCTTTTCTCATTGTTGTTTGTACGTGTTTTTTCATGCGAGATACCGCTTCATATCCAGCTTCAATATCTACTCCTGCTTGCTTATATGCATTCGCCATCGTTTTTTACACCTCGTCTTTTAATTTCTCCCCATCCAGGGCGGCCGTTTTAAGAAAGAAGCTAGCTTCTACATCAAAAGAAGTAGAAGCTTTTTTCTTCTTATTTCATACTTTCTAAAAGCTCTTGCTCATAATCATAAAGAGCTGTTGGATAGTCTCCATTGAAGTAAGCCATACATAGACCACCGTATTTCCCTTCATATGGGCGTCCAATTGCATCTACTAATCCATCTTCACTTAAAAATGTTAAAGAATCTGCTCCGATGATTTGACGGATTTCTTCTATTGAATTATTTGCCGCGATTAATTCTTTTCTCGTTTGAATATCAATGCCATAGAAGCATGGATACTTAAGAGGTGGTGAAGCAATTCTTACATGGACTTCTGTCGCTCCAGCCTCGCGAAGCATGCGAACAATTCGTTTACTTGTCGTTCCTCTTACGATAGAATCGTCAATCATAACAACTCGTTTTCCTTCAACTACACCTCTTACTGCTGAGAGCTTCATCTTAACCCCTTGCTCACGCAGTTCTTGAGAAGGTTGAATAAACGTACGTCCAACGTAACGATTTTTAATTAATCCTAACTCATATGGAATTCCTGTCGCCTCCGCATAACCAATTGCTGCTGAAATACTAGAGTCTGGTACACCAGTAACAACATCAGCTTCAATAGGAGCTTCCGCCGCTAAACGTTTCCCCATGTTTTTGCGTGCTGCATGAACATTAATACCAGCGATATTAGAATCTGGACGTGCAAAGTAAATGTATTCCATACTGCAAATCGCATGGTCTACTTCATTTGTAAAACGATCTACGTGAATTCCTTCATCATTGATAATAAGCAATTCACCAGGTTCTACATCACGAATGTATGTTGCACCAACCACATCGAAAGCACATGTTTCCGATGCTACAACGTAAGCATCCCCCATCTTTCCAATTGAAAGAGGACGGAATCCATTTGGATCTAGCGCAACGATCATTTCATTTCCAGTTAGTAAAAGATATGCAAACGCACCTTTCACTTTATTTAGAGCCTCTTTTACACTATCAATTAAAGAATCTTTTGTACTACGTTTAATGAGGTGTAAAAGTACTTCTGTATCTGAACTTGTTTGAAAAATACTTCCCTCTGCCTCTAATTCACGACGAAGCATTTTTGCGTTAATTAAATTTCCGTTATGAGCTAACGCCATGCTATGATCAGAAAAACGGAATAATAATGGTTGAACGTTAGCAACTTCACTTCCACCAGCTGTTGCATATCGTACGTGTCCAATTGCTGATTTTCCGTTTAATCCCTCTAGCTCACCTCTTGAAAACACTTCTGATATTAAACCTAACCCCTTGTGACCGATGATTTTTTCCCCATTATTTACAACAATGCCTGCGCCTTCTTGCCCACGGTGCTGCAAACTGTGCAATCCGTAGTACGAAACTTGTGCTGCATTTTCATGCCCCCAAATTCCGAAAACGCCACATTCTTCATTTAACCCCTTTATTTCAGTAAGCATGGGATTGCCCCTTTCCAAGCCTTTCTC
>NZ_JBFUIN010000056.1:0-15818 GCF_056401855.1 Bacillus sp. P4_D3 | reverse complement strand
AATAAGGATAGGGAAATGGTATAACAGCTTTTAGGAAGCTTATATTTAATATACTAAAAGAGTAAAAAAATGTATTTATGTAAAATTTGGTAATTATTGTTGGTGAAATGAAAACAAAATTGTTGTTTGAGAGGAAGGTAGAATAATGGGATATTCCACGAGGCAAATTCGATGTAATTGCGGAAGCGATGGCAAATGACCTGCAATTTATAGATAATCTACTTAATTTTACGGATGATCACTTTGAAACATTTGCAGACAACTACTGGGACGGATTTTAAAACAAAAATGCTATTTTAGTAGGAAGAGGAGAATATGAAGCCGAGAGTTAGACTATAATGGCGTGTATAAAACTTGAAATAAAGGTTTAACAAAACGGTATGAACATTACTATCCGTATTTTTTTATGTATTTATAAAACTTTTCCATACAGTGCGTCGTCTAATATATGGGAAGGAGGAAATGATGTGGATGAATTAACGGTAGAAGCGTTTGAAATAGAAGATAAGGAGGACCTTATCGACGAAATAATGAACAAGTATGGACAAGAAGTCTTACAGCTTGTGTACTCATATGTGAATAATAAAGAAGTTGCGGAGGATTTAACGCAAGATATATTTGTGAAATGCTATAAATCTCTGCATACATATAAAGGAAAATCGAATGTGAAAACGTGGTTGTGGAGAATCGCGATTAATCATTGTAAAGACTACATAAAAAGTTGGTATAACAAAAAGGTAATCGTGACAGAGGATGAGTCTACGTATATTGGGAGTCAAAAAGAAAGTGTTGAACAAACTGTTATTCAAAATGCAGAGGACCGTAGGCTGGCTTCTGCAGTAATGAATTTACCGATAAAATATCGAGAAGTCATTTATCTATTTTATTATGAAGAATTATCAATTAAAGAGATTGCGATTGTAATAGAAGTGAAGGAAAATACGATAAAAACTAGACTGAAAAAAGCGAAGGAGCTTTTGAAGAAAGGATTGGAGGAATAATCAAATGGAAGATCGATTAAAAGGCTTGCGAAAATCAATGGAGAACACAACTTTTAAACATTTGAGTTTTTCTGATCAGCATCGAAAGCGGGTACGTGAAAAAATCAATCAATCGTCCGAAAAGGAAGAAGATATCCTTTTAGCAGTGTTGCAACTTCTTATGAATGAAAAAACGGGTTATGAATTGATGCAGTTACTGAGGGGGAGAGGGATTCAAAAATTCGAAGGCGATGAAGGGTCTCTATACACTTTATTACATCGTCTAGAACAGAATCGCTTTATCCAATCTAGCTGGGATCACGCGGGAGCTAAATATTATCAATTAAATGATAAAGGAAACAAGATGCTGCGAAAGGCAGAGAAGAATGCTACGAAGGCACGATTTATATTAAAAGGCTTAGTACAGGAGTGAGGCGGAATTGAATAAAAAAGGGGAGCGTTTTTTAACGGAAGTTACCAATCATATTAAATCAAAAGAAGCAAAGAGCTTTGTGGCAACTGAACTAGATTTTCACATGAAACAGGCGAAGAATATGTGGATTGAAAAAGGGTTAAGTGAGGAAGTTGCTGAAAATAAGGCTGTTGAACAAATGGGAAGTCCGATCAAGCTTGGCAGAGAACTTAACAAACTTCATAAGCCAAAGGTTGATTGGTTCTTAATTATTTTATTAGTGGCTGCTATGGGGTTAGGGTTTTTACCAATAATCGCTCTTGGGCATACGAACGATTTACTAATGAACAAAGTAATTTCTGTTATTCTCGGCATTGCAACAGCTGTTGGGATCATGCTACTTGATTATCGGAAGTTAGAGAGGCTCGGGTGGCTGTTTTATACAATCGGTGTACTTATCTTGTTAATGATAAAATGTTTTCCGACTGGTTACGTGATTGGGGAAGCAATAATAAAAATTGGCCCCATCAAAATTGACTGTTTAATGACGATACCATTCTTCTTTCTAGCTTGGGCTTCTTTTTTCAATAATAGTAGGTTAAAGTTTATGCATCTTCTCATGTTGTACGTATTTTCTTTATATCTATTTTCAACTACATCAATTCTTTTACCAATTTTCATCTATATTACGATGGTATTCGTTATGCTTTGGTGGAGTAAGTTAGGAAAGAAAACGGCATGGCTCATTATAATTTTACCAATTTTACCCTTTATTATTAGGGATCTATTTTCCTGGTCTGCCGTAAAAGAATACCGGCTAGCTAGAATTTTAGGATTTTTAAACCCAGAACATGATCAATGGGATTTACGTTTACAAGAGGCGATGTCTTCGGCAGGTTGGTTTGGTACATATGGAAATATAAAGTCTATCCCTGCTGCCCATACTGATTTTGTATTCGCGAGTTTGACTTACTATTATGGATATGTGCTTGCGCTAGTTCTTGTCTTGATTCTGTCTCTTTTTGCAGTAAGAATAATGAACATAGCTTATAAAATAAATGATGGTTATGGTAAATTGCTTCTCGTTGGTGGAGTGACTCTTTTTGTAATCCATTTCATTTGTAACGTTGGCATGATCCTCGGGATATTACCACGTGTCTCTATATCATTACCTTTTATTAGTTATGGATTGATACCAACTCTGTTTCACGCATTTTTAATGGGTATTGTGTTAAGTGTGTATCGACGTAAAGATATGTCATTTAGAATGAAAAAAACACCTTGATAATCATCAAGGTGTTTTCGTTATACATTTAAAACTCACCGAATCAGCCCCAAGTACAAAAGGACTAACCTCACCAACGCTATAAAGCTGCAATTCATGCATCGCGCGCGTACAAGCAGTGTAGAACAATCTACGAAGGCTTGCATCACTGTACACATCTTTAGAGGCATTGTAAATAATAACAGCGTCAAATTCGATACCTTTCGCTAAATAAGCGGGGATAATGACAATGCCTTGTTCATACTCGGCTGAGTTACTTTTCACAAGTTTTATATTCTCGATATGGCTGAGTGCTTCGTAGGCAGCGGCACTTTCGGCTGCGGATTTACATATAATTGCGATCGTATTGTGCTGTTGTTTTTGTAATTCAGCGACTTTGGCAGTAATACAATTATGCAGTTCGTTGTAATCAGAAACTTTCGTTACTGTAGGTTTCTCGCCGTCACGTTCAAAGGCGTTAATGTTCTTTCCTTCCGGTACGAGATAGCGTGTAAATTCAATAATCGGTTTTGTTGAGCGATAGCTACGAGTTAAGTTGATGCCGTTTGTTTCGTCTGGCCCGTATAAGCTAGTAAGTGTATTGAAATTAACCGTTTCCCTCGCATGAGCGAATATCGCTTGGTTAAAGTCTCCGAGTACCGTCATTTTTGCGGCAGGGAAGAGACGTTTTAAAAACTCGAATTGAAACGGAGAATAATCTTGTGCTTCGTCTACGAGTACGTGTTTAATGGATCTGTTTGTTTGGAAGCCTTCAATTAATTCTTTTAAAAGTAAAAATGGAGTCGCATCCTCGTAATATAGCTTTCCTTCATCAAGCATGTTTACTGTTAATGAGCAAATGTCGTCCCATTCTTTCGGTTTTTCTCCAGTAACCCATGATGAATTTGTGAAGAGTTGTTTATATATTCCTGTGAAATTGATGAAGCGTAGCGTTTGAACGCCTTTACGCAATGGCTTTAATTTTTTGCGGACAATCATACGTCCGAGTACTTTCGTTTCTTTCTCATAATCATTAAAGGAATTGTCGTCAAACTCTCCTTTTTTCTGTAAGTATTTATAAGCCTTTTGATATTCATCTTTACTAAGTAATTCAATTTCCTCTTCTACCCAAGGTTTTTTCAGTTCTGTTTTTTCGATTGTATCTATTTGTTTATTTAGCCAATCCGTTAACTTCTCGATTCTATTATGGAAGCGGAGGGAGGAATCAGTATTATAAAATTGCTCTGTAATTTCTTTAGCAGAGGCAATCAGTTTTCCTCTAAACTTCATTCCTCTAAATAACATGCCTGAAGATTCAAGCGATTGTCTGTACGTTCTAATCATATCGAAAAATTGAGTAGATGCTTTAAATCGAATGCTCGCATTTCTAGTTTTATAGGCAGGGCTATTCGTTTCAGTTAGCATATATTCTAGTTGTTCATAAGGGTCTTCAACGTCAAATGACTTGCTTAGTCTATGGTTTAAATATTCCTGGAATGTAACTTGCTGCATATTCTCTTCACCGAGTTCAGGTAGTACGTTAGACACGTAGCTGTTGAACATGGAGTTAGGGGAGAAGAGAATGATTTGATCCGCTTTTAGCCATTCGCGATATTTATATAGTAAGTAGGCGATTCGCTGCAATGCAGCTGATGTTTTACCACTACCAGCAGCGCCTTGAACGATAAGTAGTCGCCCTTCATCGTGACGGATAATTTCATTTTGTTCGCGCTGGATAGTAGCAACAATACTTTGCATATGTTTGTTTGTACCTTTTCCGAGCGCTTGTTGCAGGATTTCATCTCCAATTGTGA
Organism: Bacillus sp. P4_D3; assembly: GCF_056401855.1. Lineage (NCBI taxonomy): Bacteria > Bacillati > Bacillota > Bacilli > Caryophanales > Bacillaceae > Bacillus > Bacillus sp. P4_D3. The sequence goes on along the minus strand of NZ_JBFUIN010000056.1, from coordinate 11,348 downwards.
GGCTCGTATCGAACATGGAATCAATCTCGCCATTTTGAATAATATATTGTAATTTTTTCTCCACATTGCCGCGGATTACGCCTCCTGGTGTACTGTACTCAGCTGGTCCTGGTGGATAATCGTAGTAGACACTTGAAATGGGTGCGCGCCAATCGTATATAAGAAAGTTTTCTCCGCTTGCATCGGTAAGGGTAGCCACCCCGATATAAATTTGTTCTGCACCAATTTCTCCTTCTTCTTTGAAATCGATTCGTCCGAAGTAAGGTGCTTTATGCATACGGCGTAGTGCGGCAAGTCGATTAAAGGTGTGCTTATGGGTAATTTGTGTTACGGCTAGTGACTGAGCTTGTTGTCTTAAGTTGATAACTGTTTCAAGATAATCGTCAAAAGTATCAGTGTTAACTTTTACATCATCCCAGAAGTGTTTGCGAATGTTGATTACTTCTGCCCGGCGTCTGCCAGTTTCGTTTTCCAGTTTATCAATTTGCTCCGTAATCGTTTCGATTACGGTATCCAAGCGTTTTTGCTCTTGATCAAGTTTTTTGTTCATACGGTAAGCACTCCTTTAAAAGTGAAAAATAGAGGTTGACTGAAGATGTGTTTTGTTGTACAATTAAGATACGGATAAATACATTCTCTTATTTTTTAATAATGCGTTTCTGTACTAATTTAACATAGTTCTTGAATTTAATCAATGATAATAAGATAAACCTTGGTTCCGCATGTGGTGGAATCGAGGTTTTTTGTTGTCTTTTAAGAGGGAAGAGCGATCATTGTCAGTTTTTGTCGGTAAGTCGATATAATTGAAAAATCGCCGATATAATTGGAGTTGCGGTCGATATAATTGAAAAATCGCTGATATAATTAGATCCGTAGCTGATTGATCCGGAGAACGGATCATATAATTTCATTTGCCGAATCTGAACGTAATGTAACGCAAGGAGAGGGCATACAAAAAAAGCTCGGGCTTAGCCCGAGCTTTTCATTATTTCTTTTCGTCTTTTTTAGCGTCAGCTTTTGGTTCTTCGAAAAGATCTTTCAAATCTTTATCGTCAACTTTTACGTCAGCTTTTTTGATTTCTTTCATCATAAGATCGTTCATGAATTGAGCATCTTGTGCTTTCTTTTGAACTAGTTCTTTTTTGATGTCGCCTTTTACTTCATCAAATGGTTTTTGTTCTTTAATATCTGTTACTTTAATGATGTGGTAACCGAATTGTGATTTTACAGGTTCGCTTACTTCATCTTTTTTCATTTTATAAGCTGCGTCTTCGAATTCTTTAACCATTTTACCAGCTGTAAAGTAGCCAAGGTCTCCGCCTTTTTCTTTTGAACCAGTATCTTCAGAGTATTGTTTCGCTAACTCTTCGAAAGATTTACCTTGTCCAAGCTCTTCTTTAACCTTTTTCGCAGTAGCTTCATCTTTTACAAGAATGTGGCTTGCTTTAATTTCAGGCTTGTAGTTTTCTTTTAGTTCTTTATCAGTGATTGTTTTTTCAATCGCTTGTTCTTGAGCTAATGAAGCGCGAACGCCATTTTTAACTGTTTCTTCTTTAAGACCTTGTTGTTTCATTAGTGTATCGAATTGGTCACCGACTTGCTTTTTCATTTCATCGTACTTTTTGTCCACTTCTTTGTCATCGACTTTGTAGTTTTTAATAAGTACTTTTTCCATAACCATGTTATTTAGTACTTGTTTACCAGCTGTTTGTTTCATTTGAGTGTAGAACTCTTCTTTAGTGATGTCACCAGCTTTAGATGTAACAACTTTGTCTGATGATGATGTTCCACATGCTGATAATGCGATTACACTTGTTGCGGCTAAGGCAAGCATAGCTTTCTTCATTCAATAAACACTCCTACTATTATGTATTTTTAATTTATCCCGTACAAATGAAGAAACGCCTTATGATAGGTTATTTTCGTTCATAAGAACCTGATTAAGTCTCACTGATGTCCTTTGCTTTTTTAATATGTAAAAGCACGCTTAACAGGGCTTACCTAGGCTTTAGGATAAAGTTTAGATGCGTGTCGTTTATTTCATAGTATAAGCAATATGTACAAAATTTAATATATCATATTTCGACGAGTTTTCCTATTGATAAAGAAATTTTAACCAGTTTGTGTCAGATTTTGAAAGGGTACCATATTGGGCGAATGCCGCATATATAGAAAAGAGGAGGGGATGGGGGATGAATTCTCAACTTATTTTATTACTTGTACTGTTTATTTTATTGGTTATAGTAGGTATAATTTGCTTATAGAGGAAAAAAATGAGGAAGGGGCTTTCCTTCCTCACTTTCCATGAAATATAATTTCTATATAACTAGAAATTAATAGAATGGTAATACATACATTAATAACTCGAAAGACACCGGGCTGGCGGCTCGCAGATATTTGTTTTCGCTCACACAGTGTATGTGTCATGAAATTCGTGTAAAATATAACAAGAAGTGCGAATGCAACAAAAACAACGGTTATAAGAGTCATGAGGCGAGACCTCCTTTTGGCTAAAATACATATACTTTATATATTGTATCATACGATATTTTGTTCGTGTTACAAAATTCAGAAATAGAAGACTTTGTGTTAGGAAGCGAGGGAGAAAATGGACGTTGTAAGAAGACTAGAACAAGCTGAATATTACGTAGACCTACTATTTAAAATGATTGATGAAGAAAAGTGTCCATTTTATTCTTTAATCATAAAGAAAAAAGCTCGTAAAAAAGACATTGAACGTATACTAAAACTTTGTGAAAAACTGAACGAACAATATGTAGTGGAGAAAGCAGAAGGCCTTCTATTGTTTGATGCGCTATTAGATCAATTTGAAAAAGCGCTTCCACATCAGCTCGAAGTACACGAAACTGCGGAAGCGCTAGCAAAACAAGGTTTATTTAAGCCACTTATGAATGAATTCTTACGCATGATTGCGAAAAAATAAATAGATTATTTCTTAACTAACTTTTGATCGGATTCCGTAAAGTTCTCCTCGATATCTTCTAATGATTTCTCAAAAATATCGATGAAGTCTTGTCCGTAAATATTACGAAGGATTGCAATCAGTTCGATATTTTCTGGGAACTTACCGTAAAAATTACGAAGTTCAAGTGCCCCATTAAAAACAGAATTATTTTCAGGATCATACTCCTCCATTAAGCAAAGTAGTAATTCTTCCCCTTTGTCTGTAATTTCAATGTACGTATTTCGTTTATCATCTTCTTTTTTTGAGAATACAAGATAGCCGCGTTCTTCAAGTTTTTTAGAGAAGTTAAACGCTGTTGAGACGTGCATAACTCCAAATTTAGCAATCTCAGAAATAGAAGCCCCTTTTAAATGATAAGCGATGGTTAAAATGTGATGCTCATTAATGTTTAAATCGTAAGGTTTAATCCACTGTTGCCAATCTTTCTCTACGCATTTCCATAACGCTTTCGATAATTGAGCAATACGTTGGCTGAAAATCATCGCTTCTTTTACCGAGTAATTTTTTTCTCCACTTTTCATTTACTCACCCACTTTAACATTCTTTTTTCATTATTATCTATTATGCCARTAAAATAAAAATTAATAAAGTCTTTTTGTGAGAATTGTGAAAATTTTTCGGAAAAACAACATTCTATACAAATCATGCATAACTATGGAAGCGTTTTATGAGTCAAGAATACATGTGTTTTCTTTACATGTTAAGAGATAACATATATTGTAAATGCATAAAAACACGGCATATCTATGTGATATGCCGTGTTAAGGTCAATTCGTGTGAAAAATATTTGTTATATGCAAAAAACTAAGCAGGAATATGTTTACGCTTTTTCTGGAACGGCTTCTTGTAGTTTCTCAATTGACTTTTGAATGTCTAAAATTTCTTTTTCAATATGTCGTTTGTTTTGAGAAATATCTTGTTTCCAGTTAGAAAGCGTGTCTTGCATATCGTCTTTTAGTTCTTGAAATACTTCTTTACCTTCTGAAGCAGTTTCAACGATTTGGCGCTTTAATAATTTTGTATCAGCTGTAATATCAGCTAAAGTCTTTTTAATATCAGTTCCTTTTTCTTTCAGCTTACCGCGCATAGCTTTACCAGAAGAAGGAGTTGAGAAAAGAACGGCTATTCCAGCAACTGCTCCGCCGCAAAGTACACCTGTAATAAAGGATTTAGCTTTTGACATAAAAGGAAACCTCCTTATTTTTCGTTCGTATTCATGATGTATAAAAGTGTGCATATCTTTAAGACAAGGGGAAGAAAAGTGAGTTTTCTCTCTTGTACATGCTATGCACAAAAAATCATACCTCCGGCATTCTTTGTGAAGAAACAAGCCATACAATAAATGCCAGAGGAATCGGCTTGTTATGTATTACTTCTTATTATAGTGGCACTATTTCACACTATTTGCAATTGTGCTTGCGATGTTTTGTAAATTTTCCATTGTATATTCATTTTGGTGTGATTTCCAAAYAGCACCGAAACCATCGTTTTCACCGTAGCGTGGAATTAAATGAAGGTGGAAGTGGAATACAGTTTGTCCAGCTTTCTCGCCGTTATTGTTAAGTAGGTTGAAGCCAACTGGATTAAATTCTGCTTTCATTGCATTTGCGATTTTTGGAACGACAGCAAAAATATGTGATGCGATTTCTGGCGTTAACGCAAAAATGTCTTGTTTGTGAACTTTCGGAATAACAAGAGTATGTCCTTTTGTTACTTGACTAATATCTAAAAATGCAAGTACATGTTCATCTTCGTATACTTTTGAGCAAGGGATTTGCCCGTCAATGATTTTACAAAAAATACAATTGTCCGCTGTATGATTCATCGATCTCATCCTTTCAAATAGTCTTAGCCGTATTTTACCATAATTACATAGGAGAACAAACACGAAAAACAGGAAGCTGACTCAGCTTCCTGTTTTCTGAAGAGGGATTGAAAAAGCATTTTTTTATAATTTACGGTTCGCAGACACCTCATTTATATAAGAAATGCACGGTAAATCGGCTAAAGTTTCTGCCGTAGACACCCCATTTTCAAGTGAAATGAATTGCAATCTTTTTAAAAATGAAATTGTTTATTTTTTAAAACAGTATATGCTCTTTCGGAGACACCCCGTTTCGAAAATGAAACAAATTATCTGGTTATGTGTAAATTTCATTGTCCAATTTGGACACCCCATTTCATGATGACTTCACTATGTTGTTGTACTCATCAATTGGTGGTTGCTTTTTCAAGTGTGTTCCTTCTTCACTAATTATGATGTCCGCTTTCGTAAAAATATATGCGAAGAAATTTAAATTTTTTTTTAAGACATCGATACTATGTAGTACAGCGCCATTTTTGGTAAGATGAATGTAGAATGAATACTAATGAAGAAAGTGGTGTCGTATGAGCGAGTTATTGCGTGTAGAAAATGTTACAGGAGGATATACGAAACGACCTGTACTGCAAAATGTTTCGTTTTCTGTTAATAAAGGCGAACTTGTCGGCTTAATCGGTTTAAATGGAGCCGGGAAGAGTACGACAATTAAACATATCATCGGTTTAATGGAGCCGAAAAAAGGAACTGTCACAATTAACGGGAAAACAATTCGTGATGATATGACAGCGTACCGTTCTAGTTTTTCTTTCATTCCAGAAACGCCAGTATTATATGATGAGTTAACGTTAGAAGAGCATTTGAAATTAACAGCGATGGCGTACGGTGTAGATGAAAAACAGTACGAAGAACGTGTAGGACAACTATTACAAGAATTTCGCATGAAAAATCGCTTGAAATGGTTTCCGTCTCATTTCTCAAAAGGGATGAAACAAAAAGTGATGATTATGAGTGCATTTTTAGTTGAACCATCACTTTACATTGTGGACGAACCTTTCGTTGGGCTTGATCCGTTAGCGATTCAATCACTCCTTCAAATGATGGATCAAATGAAAAAGAGTGGTGCGGGCATCTTAATGAGTACACATATTTTAGCGACAGCAGAGCGCTATTGCGATTCATTCATTATTTTGCATCAAGGTGAAGTGAGAGCGAAAGGAACGTTGGCTGAATTGCAATCACAATTTAACATGCCTGGTGCAACGTTAGATGATATTTACATTGCATTAACAAAGGAAGAAGATTATGAATAGCACAGCGTTATGGAAAGAACGATTTCGGCACTTTCTAAAAGAAGTTCGTACATATAGTAAATACGTATTTAATGATCATTTGAAATTTATTTTCGTATTTATCATCGGCGCAGGAGCGTATTATTACCAGCAATGGTTACAAACGTTAACACCATCGTTTCCGACAGCGGTCGTTATGGCAGTTTTACTTGGCCTCGTATTAACAGCCGGATCCATACAAACGCTATTAAAAGAAGCGGACCTTGTGTACTTGCTGCCAGTTGAAGAAAAGTTAAAGCCTTACTTTACAAAGGCATTTCTCTTTACGTTTATGATTCAGTTATACATAATCGCAATGGTAGCCGCTGCGCTTGCCCCGTTATACTTCCAGCAAATGAAGCAAACAGGAGCGGCTTACATATGGATTGTAATCGCGTTCGTCATTGTAAAAGCGTGGAATTTATTCGTAGCGTGGGAAAAATCATTTTTAACAGATCAAAGCGTTCAAAAAGCAGATTGGTTCATTCGCTTTATCTTAAACGGCTTATTTGTGTACGTCCTTGTAGAACGTACTTCAGTCATTTTTACCGGTGTAATTGTTTTTCTTATGGCGCTATACCTTGCTGTTATGCATCAAAAGGTGAAGGGAAAGCCGCTAAACTGGGAGTATTTAATTTCTGAAGAAGGTAAAAAAATGATGCTGCTGTACCGCATTGCGAATATGTTCGTTGATGTACCAGCGTTAAAAGAGAGAGTATCACGTAGGAAATGGCTTGATTTCATTCTTTCGATAATTGGTGAGAACCGTACATATTTATACTTATATACGAGAACGTTTTTAAGATCAGGTAACTATTTCGGCTTATATATGCGTTTACTCGTTCTTGGAGGAGTCATTCTTTACTTCATCCCATTTTTATATGGACGTTTTATCGTAAGTCTTATTTTCTTATACTTAATCGGCTATCAGCTATTAACCCTTTGGAAACATCACCGCATGAAAATTTGGCTTGATTTATATCCAGTAGGGGTAGACGAGAAGAAGAACGATTTTCTTACTTTATTAAATGCGATTCTCATCATCGGTAGCGTTGTATTTACAGTTATATTTGCACTTGCGACGAAAGATTTCATAATGACCGGCATTTTATTTGTCGTAAGCATATTATTTAGTATTGGTTTCGTTTATCAATACGGTGCGAAACGCATTGAACGTTTAAACTGAAGGGAATGAACCTATGATTACATATGAAGAGAAGGTTATAAAAGAATTGGAGCAGTGGAAAGCTACATTCATGAAAGATTCTTCTATGATGACACGGTTCTCTAAAAAAGTGCAGGTAAAAGTGCAACAACTAGTGCCGGCGAAAGTGCAAAAGGTACTAACAGAAACGATTCGGATGATGGTACAAACAATTAGTGCTGGATCAAACTTCATAAAACCGAAGCTAAAAGAAACGAACTGGTCACTGCAAAGACGAGACGATGAAGTACGTAAAAAAATGGATGAGTACAAAAAAGTCGCAGCGGCAGAAGGAGCAGGAACGGGAGCAGGTGGTATTCTCCTCGGTCTTGCTGATTTTCCGCTTCTACTTACCATTAAAATAAAATTTTTATTTGATGCAGCAACATTGTACGGATTTGATACGAGTAAAAAAGAAGAGCGCCTTTTTATTCTTCACGTTTTCCAACTTGCTTTTTCGAGTGATGACCATAGAAAAGAAGTATGGAAAGCAATTGAAACGTGGGATACAGAAGAAGAAAATCATATGGACTGGGAAAAGTTCCAAACAGAATACCGAGACTATATTGATTTAGCAAAAATGCTTCAGCTTGTCCCGATCATCGGTGCCCCGGTCGGCGCGTATGCGAACTATCAATTATTGCAAAGGCTTGGGGAAGTGACGATGAATTGTTATCGTATGCGCTTGCTTAATAGAAATTAATTTGCTTTATAAAAAAGAAGGCATCCTAACTTACACATTTAGGATGCCTTCTTTTTTATTTATATTTATTATTCCCTGACGAATGAAGGAATGGAGCGCAATCCCTATAATATATTTACGGAAATCTTATTAAACCATAACAATATCTTTACCACCTCTAATCAATTACTTATAAGTGGGGTCTCGCCACATCGCCATCAACTTAAGAAATTGGCATTTCCCCATATCGAAAAAAATGAGCTGAATTATTATAAATAACTCTGGAAAGATAAAATTTTCATTTTGGGGATACTTCAAAATATTAGCTTGGTGGACATAGGTATCACCACATGTCCATGGATTAAAGAAAAGAGCCTATTATTAAACTGTACCCTACTCTTTGGGTCGGAAGAGGTGCTATAGATGAATGTAAAGACATATAGGGCTCAAGTGTTTTCTTGGTCTAAGGAGACCAAGGTAGAAATAGTAGAACTCATTTCCGCCGGCATAGGTATGGCCGGACCTGTTCTGTTCGCCACAGTTCTAGGCTATCCCGCTCTGGGTTTTGCTGCATCGGTCGGCAGTTTGGCAGTCAGTAGCGTGAAAGTCGGTTCGAGTTTTATAAATCACGGGAAAAAGTTGGCATCAGCGCTGCTATCAGTAGTGCTCGCTGCGATTGCTGCTGTTCTCTCTTTCGGACATGGCTATCTGACATTTGGAGTCTTGATCCTGCTGGTAAGCCTTGCTGCGTTAATTGGCGGATATAGTCGTACCTTGGCGGTGGCAACAACACGCTTTGTCGTATTCCTGATCATCATCCTCAACATGGTCGACCAGACGGAGTACCGGATGGAACTAATTTTTTCAATCTTAGCAGGGGCGATTTGGACCGTCAGTATCAGCTTGGTGCTAGGCATCTGGGTACACCGTTGTTATAAATCATCGCTGGATGGAGATGTGAAAGGGCCAACATCGAAAAAAATCATTCTATGGCGGAATTCTCTTGCACACCTATCCGGTTGGCAATTCCCAATCAGGCTCGCATTATGTCTAGGTATAGCTGAGGGATTGCGAATACTTTGGCCCGAGCACCACTTCTATTGGATTGCAATTACCGTAGCGATCCTTACTCAGCGGAAAATAGAACTCTTTCCAATCAAAACAACACAACGAGTGCTTGGTACAGTAATCGGCGTGATTGTTGCGAGCTTGCTTCTCGCAACTAGTCTACCAATTTGGGGGTTAGTTATAAGTATCGGGCTATTCGCAGGTGTTCGACCTCTTCTAAAGGTTCGAAATTATCTTGTATACTCTGCAACCATGATCCCGCTCATTATTTTGATCATGGAAGCCGGCAAGCCGTTCCAGTTTATCATTCTGTTCGACCGTGTATTTGCAACCCTTATCGGTGCAGTCATCGTGATTGCAGTGAACTTGATATTCAGTAGAGCGATGGCGAAATCAGTGTAAAGGTGGTTATCTAGCCAAAGATGCTTTACTTGGAATATAGTTTGATTAAATTAACTTAATAAACCTTGATAAAAGAGCAAATAAAAAAAGCGTGGTTCGAAAAAAGATTGTTCAAAACACGCTTTTTCTATATTCAATTAAATCATCCTTTTATTAAACTTTGTTTCATGGCCACAAAATGACATCTAAAAGTTAGACACGTTATTTCATTAGGAAGCTTCTTGGGCATGGGTCCGGTATTGTACGAGGGCTCATGCCTTTTAGTTTTGCCTTTGCTGTTGTGTATTTTATATTGTGGATCCATTGACAGTTCCTTTTGCGTCTATAGTAAATCCTAATCTTGCATCTACAGATGCCTACAACATTATTATCCTGCCAATATGGAGAATCATAGAAACATAGGTTGTCCACTTTAGACACAACACGTTTTCCTACATTTAAATTGTTTCGTTCCAATCGACTGCAAAATGAACGAATACGTTTCTCCTTGTCTCACCAGATTTCTTGGATTTAAAGCCATTTTCCCTTTTAGGGTGATATAGTCCTTAAGTCTTGTTAAACCTGTGCAATTACGGTTGGAATTTCATGCTGTTTGACACATATCCCCAGGCTATCTGGAAATGATAAAAGATGAGGTGACTGACATGAAGGATAAAATATTAGAATTAGTACCAGGATCGGTAAAAAAATTACTCCAGAAAAAAGTTAAAGATGAAAACCGATGCATCATTGATTTGGTTGTGGATGATGCAACTGCTTATGGATTTGAACCGGAGCAAGTAGTCCCCTGTATCATGGCGGGTTATTATGTTTATGAATCCACCACCTATCCCAGTGAAATGGAGGAAGAATGGAAGCTGAACTTGGTTTTTCATGCGGCCAATCGCTCGGCAATGAAGCTTCTGTCTTATGGGAAGTATAAAGCGAAACAATCTGAAAGTGGATGGATGAGATATACAAATCCATAAGGTTTACTTAACATACACTAACTAGCTTGGTGAGCATGAGGCACCGTCACATGCCCATCAACCTGAGATTTTGAAATAGCACCAAGTATTTTGGTGAAAAAAAGAAACATTTAAGTTCCTAATGACATTTTTCTAATGTAAGTTATAACATTGCCTAAACAACAACTACCTTGTGGATTGTTTACTTCACAACCACATCGGTTTTCTCTTATGTTTTCGCGAATAAGCTCTACTGGATTAGGAGTAAGTCCATTTTTCACATATTGTTTAATTTTTTTTAGTTCTTGAATTTTACGTTGGATGTCCTCTAATTTAAGAACAGTGAAATCATATATGTCACCGCATTTTGCTTCATTGCGATCGACCATTTGTATCGAATGGTCTCCGTGTTAACGCCACACTTTTCAGCCAGTCCTCCAATAAGATATTGCATCTATCGCACCTCATATAAAGTATAAACCCTGTACCATAGTACAGGGTCAAGGAAAGTATTATTTACTATATTATCGATCTACTTTCTTAAAATAAACTGTCATTATTCAATAAGTCTTATTCAACAATATGGTCCGATTGCGAAATTCTAAAACTACATTTAGAGCGATTAACCTTTATCACCACGTAACTCTTTACTACAACGTTTTACAAAAAACGCTGTTATTAAAATAATAATTCCTATACTCAAAACAAGTAATTGATCGAGTGCAATCACATCACGAAAAATCCAACGAGAAACAAAACCGAAGCTAGACATGCACACACATATAAAACCAAAATAATTTAACCATCTATGTACATTTTTCATTCTTTCCCCTCCTAAAACTACATTTTATCATTCCCTCCTGTTTTTGGGTGTGAGTGCTGGCTAGTCGTGTGGCGATACCCCATGCC
>NZ_JBFUIN010000055.1:0-15994 GCF_056401855.1 Bacillus sp. P4_D3 | reverse complement strand
AAATTCTATTTATAAAATCACTCCAAATAAGAATTTTGTCAAAAACTTACATGCATCTGTTTTTCGTTGTATAATTAAATTATCAATATATTAGGAGTGTTAAGTGTGTCAGAAACAATAATGATTTTGTTATACATCTGTTTCGGAATGAGTGCAGTTTTTAGCTTAATAAAGGAATTTCGAAAGCCACAGAGAAGCCAGTTCCTGATTTTATTTGATTCTCTAATTTTGATAGGAGCTATATTTTTAATAGCTAGTATCTTTATCTAAATTATATAACGGACACTCTCTAGGGAGTGAAGCAGCTAGCAAAAGCTAACTGCTTTTTTAATTTAACTAACACTTTTGTTTGATTTTCATCCGCCCATATTAGGATTGATACATTCCCACATATAATCATCCAATTCAATCTCTACGTTCTTAATAATTTCACCCTTATAAAGATGGCTATGATTCAAACGCCCCACCCTAGAAACGTCATATAATGAATCCACAAACATCTGAATAGCCCATAAAAAAACCACCTAAAGGCTCCTCCTTCAGGTGGTTCTCTATTTTACGCTAACGCAGCTGCTTGTTCTTGTTGATCTACAGGAATTACAGCGTCTGTTAATGCTTTTTCTAGTTCAGCTGTGTATTTCATTTCGACGCTATCATCATTTATGGCGCCAATAAAGACAGATTATACAACAATTTCATAACAGTATGAATAAACAACTACCAACACCTATTACGAGTATAAAAAATCGGCTCACTACATAATACCTATGTTTTCAATGATACTCTATTACCACCGAACTAAATTTATATAATTTTAACTACATGATAGCAAGTTAATTTTCAAATATCTTCTTGCGCATAACCCTAAATTTATTATCCATTTGTATCATGCTTATAAATAAAAGATATCCTATCGATGCACCGATCATATTTATAGCAATCCRCCACACATCAAAAACATCAGATAAAGTTAGTAAATGTAATAACTCCCAAGCAAGAAAGGCCATAACATACCACTTACAAGCTTTCTTATAGTTAGTCACTTTATTAATCAACACTGGAACGAAAAATCCAAATGGAACTAACAATATTATATGTTGTAAAACGATTAACCAATAAGTTGAGTTTCCCCATAGACCCGGATGCGCAATAAAATCTTTAATTTGCCAAAGTGTTATTCCAAAAAGTTGTAACAGCGTTTCTAAATCAGATATATGTAAAAATTGCTGCCAAAATTCAATAGGACGATAGACAGTTCCACCTGTCAAACTACGAATAGAGTCAAATGTAGAAGTTGAAATAAACGCTCCTAAAAAGACAATAAAACAAATCATTATATAAGGAATACATAAAATTTTTGATACTACCTTTAATGGCCTAGGAACTTCGTATACCGATTGATTAATCCCTAAACCAATAACTTTTGATTCACCAAAACTTTGAATCGCTTTATACACCGCTTCTTTTTCGTTCATACCTTGTTCCATATATTCTTCTTTCAAGCTGTTCAAGTGATCATACATTTCTAGAAATAGCTCATCCTGCTCAATATTACTAAGTTCTGAATAAGCTAAAATGGACTTAATATACTCATCAAATTCACTCATAAATAACTCCTTTCTGACAAGCTTGAATTAATGATGTTACACGCTCCCAAGAGTTCACTTTCTTCTGCAATTCTTTTTTCCCTTTACTTGTAATAGTATAAAATTTCCTTTTCATCCCATTCTCAGATTGATTCCAATAAGATTCAAGAAATTCCTTTTTTTCTAATCGCTTTAAAGCTGGATACAAAGTTCCCTGCCCCATACTATACAAATCTTCACTTGCATCCTTTAAACTTTGAGCTATTTCATATCCATATGTATCACGTTTTGCAATGATAGAAAGTAATAAAATATCTATACTTCCCTTCAAGATTTCTTTGTCCAACAATACCACCCCCTTATATACATCGTATAACAACATATGTCGTTATGCAACATAGTTAGAAAAATAACCCATAAAAAAACCACCTAAAGGCTCCCCTTCAGGTGGTTTTCTATTTTATGCTAACGCAGCTGCTTGTTCTTGTTGATCTACAGGAATTACAGCGTCTGTTAATGCTTTTTCTAGTTCAGCTGTGTATTTCATTTGCTCTTCTTTGCTCCAGCCTAGTTTTGCAGCCATGTAGTTGATTACTGCTTCTTTCCACTCGTATACCCAGTGGATGTTGAAGAATACAGCGCCTCTGCGGCGTACGAAGAAGTCAACTGGTTTTGCTGTCATTTCGTAATCCATTGCGTATACAAGCGGGATAAGAACATCTAACGGCATGTTGTATTCTTTCGCTTCGTCTTTATGTTTTTTCGCTAAGTCGAACAGTACGTCAACGTTAGAGCCGTAGAATTTCGCAAATTCTTCAGCTTGAGCTGTCGTTAAACCATATTTCGTACCTTCTCCTGCTTTTTTCGCGATAAATGCTGAGAATCCGTGTGAACCACTTACATGACCACCAGAGATTGGCATATGTTTCGTATCGCTCTTCGGATATGCGCTATGTCCTTCTTTTTGTAATAGATTCGTTACGTAGTCTACTACCATTTCAGCCATTTTGCGGTATCCTGTTAATTTACCACCTGCGATTGTAATTAAACCAGATTCAGAAGTCCAAATTTCATCTTTACGAGAAATTTCAGATGCGTTTTTACCTTCTTCGTAAATTAACGGACGTACACCAGCCCAGCTTGATTCCACATCTTTTTCCGTAATTTTCACGCTTGGGAACATGTAGTTAATCGCATTAATGATGTATGTGCGATCTTCTGTTGTCATGTGCGGTACAGCTGCGTCTTTATCATAGAACGTATCTGTTGTACCTACGTACGTTTTTCCTTCGCGAGGAATCGCGAACACCATACGTTTATCTGGTGTATCAAAGTAAATCGCTTGCCCTAATGGGAAACGTTTTTGGTCAATTACTAAATGCACACCTTTTGATAATTGAAGTACTTTCCCTTTTTTAGAGTTATCTTTTTCACGAAGTGTATCTACCCAAGGACCAGCTGCGTTTACAATTTTCTTACCGTAAACTTCGTACACTTCTCCGTCTAGTAAATCGATTACACGTACACCGCATACTTTTCCATCTTTATATAAGAAACTGTCTACTTTTGCGTAGTTAACAGCTTTCGCACCGTGTTCAATCGCTTCTTTCATTACTTCAATTGTAAGACGCGCATCGTCTGTACGATATTCTACGTAGTAACCGCCGCCTTTTAATCCTTCTTGTTTTACAAGAGGCTCTTTATTTAGCGTTTCTTCACGGTTAAACATCTTTCTGCGCTCGCTTCGTTTTACACCTGCTAAGAAGTCGTATACACGAAGACCAATTGATGTACTAAATGACCCGAACGTGCCGCCTGTATGGAACGGAAGTAACATCCACTCCGGTGTTGTTACATGGGGACCGTTCTCATATACGATCGCACGCTCTTTCCCCACCTCTGCTACCATTTTCACTTCAAGTTGTTTTAAATAACGTAAACCGCCGTGTACAAGTTTCGTTGAACGACTTGATGTACCTGCTGCAAAGTCCTGCATTTCAAACACAATTGTTGATAAACCGCGTGTTGCCCCATCTAATGCAATACCAGAACCAGTAATACCTCCACCAATTACGATCACATCTAACTCTTGTTTATTTACTCCGTTTAATACGTCTTTACGTTGTTTACTTGAAAATTTCATGGTAATTCCTCCCTTTGATAACGAAAAAAGAGACCACGAACTCCGCTATAGATTTCGCCTCTATAGCGTGTTGTGGTCTCTCCAAATCTCCTACCGAATTATTAACTTGTCATCATTATAACACTGTTTATGATTATTTGAAAGCTTTAGTTGCTTCAATTGCCTTTTTCCATCCAGCATATAGCTCTTCGCTTGTTTCCGCTTCCATTGCCGGTGTAAAGCGTTTATCCATATTCCACTGCGCTTTAATTTCATCTTGGTTTTTCCAATACCCAACCGCAAGACCAGCTAAGTATGCTGCACCTAAAGCTGTCGTTTCACTGATCACTGGACGCTCTACAGGAACGTCTAACATATCGCTTTGGAACTGCATTAAGAAGTTATTCTTAACTGCCCCGCCATCAACGCGTAATGTATTCAGTTCAATACCTGAATCTGCTTCCATCGCGCATAGTACATCTTTCGTTTGGTATGCTAAAGATTCTAGCGTTGCACGAATGAAATGCTCCTTCGTCGTACCGCGCGTTACACCAAACATAGCGCCGCGTACTTCACTATCCCAGTACGGTGTACCTAATCCTACGAATGCTGGTACTATGTATACACCTTCAGTTGATTCAACACGGCTAGCATACACTTCACTCTCACTCGCATCTTTAAACATGCGCATTCCGTCACGTAACCACTGAATTGCAGAACCTGCTACGAAAATACTTCCTTCTAATGCGTAATTCACTTTACCATCTAAACCCCATGCAATTGTTGTTAATAGGCCATGCTCAGAAGCTACTGCTTTTTCGCCTGTGTTCATTAACATGAAGCAACCAGTCCCATAAGTATTCTTCGCCATACCTTCACCGAAACAAGCTTGTCCAAATAATGCTGCTTGCTGGTCACCAGCTACACCTGCAATCGGTACATTTTGACCGAAGAAGTGGTAATCAATTGTTTCTCCATATATTTCAGATGATTGACGTACTTCTGGAAGCATGCTCTTTGGTACTGTTAACATGTCTAGAAGTTTATCATCCCACTGTAAGTCGTGAATGTTAAACATTAATGTACGTGATGCATTTGAGTAATCTGTTACGTGCGCTTTCCCGCCAGACAATTTCCATACAAGCCATGTATCAATTGTTCCGAATAATAACTCGCCGTTTTCCGCTTTTTCTCTTGCACCTTCAACGTTGTCTAAAATCCATTTTACTTTCGTACCAGAGAAGTATGCGTCAATTAAAAGACCTGTTTTTTCGCGAACCATCTCGCTATAACCTTTTTCTTTTAACTCATCACAAATTTCAACTGTTTGACGAGATTGCCATACGATTGCGTTATAAATTGGTTTTCCAGTCGTTTTATCCCATACAACCGCTGTTTCACGTTGGTTCGTAATACCGATACCAGCGATTTGTTCTGGCTTCACATCTGCTTCGCTTAAGCAAGTTGCGATAACTGCTAAAATAGATCCCCAAATTTCTTGTGCATTATGCTCAACCCAGCCTGGCTTTGGAAAATGTTGCGTAAACTCTTTTTGAGCTGAATGAACGATTTTTCCTTCTTTATTGAAAAGAATTGCGCGTGAGCTTGTTGTTCCTTGGTCTAATGAAAGAATATATTTTTTCATATCAGTTTCCCCCTATGCTACTTTTCTACTATTTGTAGTAGTTTCACTTTTTTTACTTGTCATATAAGAGATTGCTAGTACAATCACAGTTGCAATAATCACATAAATAAGTGCTGAATTTTGTTTTCCTTCAAATACAACTTGATGGAATAATCCTGCAAGTGATCCACCTAGAATCGGACCAACTACTGGAATCCATGCATACTTCCAGTTTGAACCGCCCTTTCCTGCAATCGGAAGGAAGAAGTGTGCAATACGCGGGCCTAAATCACGAGCCGGGTTGATTGCGTATCCTGTTGTTCCACCTAATGATAAACCAATACTTACAATTAAGAAACCTACGATAAATGGATTTAAACCATCTGCAAATTTATTTGCTCCAATTGCTAATATACCAAATACTAAAACGAATGTTCCAATCATTTCACTTAAAAGGTTTGTAAATGTGTTCGGAATTGCTGGACCTGTTGCAAATACGCCTAACTTTGTTCCTGGATCTTCTGTTTCTTTCCAGTGTGGTAAGTAATGTAAATATACGAGAACTGCCCCGATAATTGCCCCAATCATTTGTGCTGCGATATACATAGGTACGTCACTCCATGGGAACGCTCCCTTAAAAGCAAGTCCTATCGTTAAAGCCGGATTCAAATGTGCCCCACTAATTGATCCAACTGCATACGCTGCCATCGCTACCGCTAAGCCCCAGCCCATTGTAATTACAATCCAACCAGAATCTTTCGCAAACGATTTCTTTAAACTTACACCAGCGCAAACACCGCCACCAAGTAAGATTAACAACGCAGTCCCTATTAACTCTCCTAAAAATGCTGACATAGTATCCCTCCACTATCAATTTTAACGTTTTCAAATGCGATAGAGGTAAAATGAATGGCCATTCGTTTTTTTTCAAAAGAAAAAGATCCACAGCTTACATGCTTCTATATAATATATAGAAACAATAAAATGTGGATCTCTTCTTTTCTCCGTCACGTTTATTAACTTGTCTATAATGTTAACCTCTAATGAAAGCGGTGTCAACAGAATTATTTCACATTTCCGTCACTTTTTTTGGTAATGTTTCCATAATTCTTTTTTCGATGTCGTAATTGCTGTCGCACCAGCATTTAACGCTCTTTCAACGTCTTCTACAGTTCGAATAAAACCACCTGCTAAAATCGGTACACCTGTACGCTCTTTCACCTCAGCAATGACACCCGTTAACGCACCAGGAAGCACCTCTATATAATCCGGCTTCGTCTTTTCTAGTAAATTACAGCTCTTTTCCATTGCGCTAGAATCAATTAAAAAGATGCGTTGAATGGAGACGACACCTTTTTGCTTCGCCTTCATAATTACGCTCGCCTTTGTCGATAATAACCCGTACGGTTTATATTCTTGGCATAAAAACTCCGTCGCATGCCCATCACTTTGTAATCCATGGATCAAATCAACATGTAAAAATACTTTTTTATTATGCTGCTTCGCGAGTGACACAACACTCTTCAATTGACCAACATGAATATCTAAAATAACAATATACTCATACGAACTATGTAATAGCTTTTCCAAATCTTTAATTTGCCTCACTGCCGGCAATATCTTCTGTTCATGAAATTCCATTCTAAATGTCCCCTTCTTTATATCATCCTATCCTTTATAGTACACAATTTAAGTGAAAAGAACAGCTAGTGTAGGGGATTTCTTACAAATCTTTCTCTTATCTATATATTTTCTTCAACTTATCAGAAACCGTACCACCTATAACCATTAATATGAGGGGTAAAAAATTCATTACATATGGTGCATCTGCGACAATTGTAATGCTTGCTCCTGCAAACTTATTTACCATCCATACAACGATTTTTGTAATAAACAAAAATACTCCCAGCATGAATAGACTATCAAAAAACACCTTCCATTTTGGATACGCTAATTGTTTACTATCTTCAATTACCTTCTGTGTCAACTCTTCATCACTCCTCAATAACTCATCAATTGTAATACCGAACAGATCACTTAAATGAATAATAATTTCAATGCTCGGATAGTTCTTTCCCGTCTCCCATTTCGAAACAGACTGCCTACTTACATGAATTTTTTCAGCCAAATCATTTTGCGACCAATTTCTTTTTTCCCTTTCTTCTTTTAAACGTTCACTAAAAATCATACTGTGTTTATCACCTCTCTACGTCTAGTATGGTCAAATAAATGATGAAGAGTAAAGCTAGTTATTGTTGCATAGCCTGTGCAACTTGTGCGTTACACTTTAAAATAGCGCTATGCAGTATTTAGATTCCATATACTTTTCTTCTATAATAATTTCCCGAACAATAATACAAATAACGAATACTAGTAAAGACAGGACTAGACATAAAAAATACGCCATTCCTTCCTATCGTTCTCCAGAAAGAATAACGTAAATATTCATTTTTACCCATCGTTTTTCGGACTATATGAAAACCCAGGGTATTTCACAACGGGCCATTTCTCCTTACGCAAGGAATCCATCAATTCTGATCCAACATGTACATTACTTTCCACTATTTCTTTAGGAGTCAGTGCCATCCATTGATTTAACGATACATCTTCAAAACGGTTACTTTTAAACATCTCTAAAAACCATAATGTTTCATTGCCTGTGTTTTGAATATAGTGTCCAGTCGCAAACGGTACATATCCGACATCACCAGCTCTATAATCAAATGTACGAGCTGTACCATTTCCAAGAAACACCGTCATCCTCGCTTGCCCGGTAAGATAATATTGCCACTCATCATTATTCGGGTGCCAATGAAGCTCTCTCATTCCACCAGGCTCAATTTCAACGAGCGCTGCTGCGATTGTTTTGGAAATAGGGAAATTCGTAGAATCTACAATTCGAACGCTACCACCAGGTGTCTTAATCGGTTTTTGTTTTAACAGTTCATGTTTAAACGTTAAAGGAACTTCTCCTTCTGGCGACTGAACTTCCTGGCTCTCAAGCGAACCCGGTACCTCCCCTTGATAAATATATACTTGATCTGTAGGAATGGAGCTAAAAGCACTCTCTGGCACTCCGAAGTTAGCCGATAGAACTTCTTTTGGCGTATGTGCAAACCAGTCGGAAATAGCTAAGGTAGATAAATCAGAAAAGTGTCCATCATCGAATGCGAGTAGAAATTCACAATGTTCCAATCCTTGAATGGAATGCGGAATTCCAGGTGGGAAATACCAAAGATCCCCCGGACCAACATCAGCAATAAAATTCCGTCCATTTTGATCAACTGCAGTTATTCGTGCCCGTCCTAAAAGCATATATGCCCATTCCGCTTCCTTATGCCAATGAAGTTCACGCACCCCACCGGCCGTTAAACTCATATTTACCCCAGCAATCGTAGTCGAAACCGGAAGTTCCCGAACAGTAATCTCCCGAGACCACCCACCTTGTTTTAAGATCATAGAAGTGTCTGAGAACGAAAATTTCAAGTTAGGAACTAATCCCGCATCCGTAATAGGCGGCACGAGCATATTCGGATTTTGAATATCCCGCATAACATTACGTGGTCCAGAATCAATCGCACCTGCTCCATCACTGCGGATTGGTTGTGGTATACTCCCTCCTGTTTCATTAACAGTACGTTTTTTCATCATTACACTCCTTTTTCATCTGACTATTAAGTAAAAAGCCTCTATCATAGTGTATGAATTGGGCTTTGGATGGTTACTGTGACTATTAAGTTGAATCGGGAAAAGGCCTGTTTCTCCTTGTCTTTTTGCGCCAATAAATTGATATTCCATGTCGAATCGTTGATATATTTCCGGAAATAAAAAAGTGGATAACAAGATGTTATCCACTCTCCCATAATTATAATAAAACCGAATCTTTATCACTATCCTGATTCCGTTTCTCTCGTTCTTCTTCTAAGCGCTTCATATATACTTCGCCTTCTTTTTCGATAAAATCGTTATCCATCTCTTGCTCTTTTTTCGAAGTATATAAAACCATGTAGCCACTCAATACAATCCCAATGATTACAAGATAAATCCACCATGGTAAAATTTCCACTTTCGTTCATCCCTTTCCTTAGACAAGCCTTATTAGTTTCACTTTATGAGGAAAGAAGTGGATTTATGCTTAAAATTTCATTGTGGATTCTCCGCGAAGAACGCTTGTACATATTCCATAAACTCGATTGGCTCTTGACGGAACGGTGCGTGGTATCCTTTTTCAATGATATGAAACGTACTATTTGCAAATAACTGATGATACAGCTCACCATTATTCCAAGGAACGCTCTTATCGTGCCTACCCCAAATAATTAAAGTCGGCACCTTAATTTTATCCGCTTCCATCGCAATGCGGCGCTCTCTCATTTTCGTAAGCTGATCATAATGCTTTTTATCATCACGACTATTTTTCACTTCATTTTTATTATAATCCGTAATCTCTGTTACAGTTTGTAAGTCCGTCGATAGTGGCGTCACTTCATAACTTTCTTTTTGCTGGAAAGATTCAATCCCTGTAGAATCTGCTAAAACGAGATGGGTAACCGCGTCCGGATATAGATACGCTAAATTAAGGGACATCTCTCCCCCCATCGAATGACCAAGTACCGCAAACTGATCATATCCAAGTTTCTTCATTAACTTATAATATAAATTCACTTGCGCAGGAAACGAATACTGAAAATCAACCGGCTTAGAAGAACGCCCAAACCCTAAAATATCAACAGCGATAATCGTATGATCTCCCGCGAGTTCCGGATAAATATCACTAAACCCATCTGAAGAACCACCAAACCCATGAAGCATAAGTAAAGGCGGTTTTCCCTCACCAATTTGCTTAAAATAAATCGTCTGTCCATCAATCTGCGCCATCTTCTCTTTCGTATTTATCTTCATCATAACAGTATCCTTCACTTCTTCAACCTTCGCAATCGGCTTATCGACGAAGTTACATACTACTAAAAAAACGAGCACAATACCGCTAATCATATAAAACTTAAACCGTTTCAAAATCCCCGTCTCCTTTCTCATGTTGCTATTTAAAGTTTTTACATTTTTTGGTTGTTTTATGATTAATTTTAATTGTAACTGAAATAGTTACAATTATACTAAAAAAATATTACTCACTGCTATTACCGATGGTTGTTATGTAACCATTATAGTTACGCATTAAAAGTAAGTCAATTATTTTAATGATAAAAAAACAAGCAGTTCCAGCGATTCGCTAAAACTACTTGCTCTTCTACTTATTATCTCTATTTTTACTCTTTAATAAATTCCTTAGTACTTCTCACTGTATCAATCGGACGAACTAATTTTTCGATTTCTTCACGCTTTGGCTCTAAGAACGGAGGTAAAGATAATTTCTCTCCAAGCGTTTCATATGGCTCATCTCCCATAAAACCAGGGCCATCTGTTGCAAACTCGAATAAAATTTGCGGCGCAACTCTTGCGTATAATGACTCAAAGAAGTGACGATTTACATAACCAGATGAAGGGAGTCCAACTCGACTTAGTCGCTCAATCCACTCTTCTAATACAGCTCGATCCTCTACGCGGAATGCAGCATGGTGCACTGTACCAAAACCTTGTTGTGCTTCAGGAAGAACCGTATTATGTTCTACAATGACAGAGGCACCATTTCCACCTTCGTTTACTTCAAACAAATAGAATTCTCCTTCTTGAGCAATCTCTTTAAATAATAGAACTTTTTCTAGTACTTCTTTGAAATAACTAAAGTTCGCGATACGAATAAATACAGGTCCTAATCCAGTAATTGCATATTCTAATGGAACTGGACCGTTTTGCCACGGTGTACCTGATTCTATCCCTTTATCCAATTCGTCAGAGATTAATTGATAGTGTTGATCATCAAAGTCAACGAAAGAAAGAGTTTTCTTACCGAATTGCTCTTTAATTCCTGTATGCTCCACTTCAAGGCGGTCAAAACGTTTCACCCAATATGCTAATGCTGCATCACTTGGAACTCGGAATGAAGTCTTTGAAATTTCATTTGTCCCGTGTACACCTTTCGGAACGCCCGGGAAGTCAAAGAATGTCATATCTGTTCCTGCACTACCTTTATCATCTGCAAAGAATAAATGGTACGTTTGAATATCATCTTGGTTTACTGTTTTTTTAACAAGACGCATTCCTAAAACATGAGTGAAAAATTCATAGTTCTTTTCTGCACTACTTGTAATCGCTGTAACGTGGTGTATTCCTTTTAATTGGTTCATTTTATATTCCTCCAATAGTTTTCATTTATATGTTAAAGTTGTATTTTTTCTTCTATTACTTCTCTTCAATCGGAGCTAAATTCGCTTCAATTTCTTCTCGCTGATCTTCTAAGAACGGCGGTAAATCAACTTTTTCTCCTAGATGCTCCACATCTCCATCAACTGTAAATCCTGGTCCATCTGTCGCAATTTCAAAAAGGATTCCGTTTGATTCACGGAAATATAAGCTTTTAAAATAGAAACGGTCGATAATTCCTGAAGAATGGAAACCTCTTTGTGTCACCTGTTCTTCCCAATAGGCAAGCTCTGCACTGTTTTTCACACGAATTGCTAAATGGTGAATACTACCGCGCCCCGGTTTTTCAGAAGGACCGTCCAAATATTTCACAACTATTTCTCCAAAGGCTTCTCCTTTGATAGACTGAAAAATTGCTTCTTCGTCATTTCGGCTAACCTCTGTATAACCAAACATCTCTGTAAGTGTACTCGCCATTTTATCAAGTCTACGCACTGTCATTTCCACAGAACCCATTCCTTGAATTTGATGTTCAGCAGGAACTTCCGATTTCTCCCACGTTTCCCAATGCGTAACTTTTTCCCCATTTGAAACGAGTAGCACGAAACGAAGACCTTCAGCATCCTCAAATTTCAAAGCAGGACGATTTGCATATGTTGTCATTTCACTATGTTTCACATCAAATTCCTCAAATCGTGCTTTCCAGTAATGCAAACTGTCCTCTGAAGGAACGAGTAATCCAATTCGAGTAATTGCATTTGTACCACGATATGTTTTTCCTACTAAAGGAATTTCAAAAAATGATAATTCCGTACCTGGGCTTCCTGTTTTATCTCCGTAAAATAAGTGATACATTGACGGATCATCTTGATTTACCGTCATTTTCACACGGCGTAAACCAAGCACGTTTTTATAAAAGTGATTATTTTCATTTGCATTTTTCGTAACCATTGAAATGTGATGATGCCCTTTAATTTCATACATCGGTGATTCCTCCATTTCATTTTACTAGTCAAGTGATAACTAAAAAAATAATATACTTCTTAGCTTTTCAATTTATTCTCATTATGTTTTTATAGCTTAGTCATAGTTTTTTACTAAATAAGCTGCATTGATAGAATTCATTCATAAATTATTTTACTGTGTAAGACGAAAACAACTGAGTGTATGTTTTTCATATGACTCATTTGCTTTCGTTACTATCACTTTACATCTCAAGTGATTAAAAAGCAAGTGAAATATCTCAAATTCGAGATATTTTTTTGGTTAAATAACATTTTAGGGTGTAGAATCGTTAATTTCTATATGGGGTAGCGTCACATCGCCATCAAGCTAAGAAATTGGTAGTTCCCCAAAACGAAGAAAATTTTCGTTCTGGGGGGTGGTATGAGATTTTAACTTGATGGGCATGGGGTACCGTCAGCATTTCGGAGAGAACCATACTAAACAAAAAATACAATAAGCTGCCCATATGGACAGCTCATTTACATAATTATCGTTATTGGAAGTTGATTAATATTAGCTTATTTGTCTTATAAGTTAAATCGAGAACAATTAGATCCCCAAATATTTCAGTTCTTTTTGTATGTTATTTAAGGCAAACCTCTTTCATTTTTTAAAGAAGTTCTTTGGTTCGTTTGAAGATAATCTCCAAAGAACTCGTGTATCCTGAGATTGTTAGAGTAAGGACTTGAACAAATTCCCAACCATCCTCAGCATGTTCGATAATAATACGCTTATAATCTTCTTTGGGTTGCCCTTTCCATCTATCAATTTCGACTTTCACAAATTTGTAATCATACATATTCTCTCCCCCTTTTTTCCTAATTGTACCATTTAGAAGAAGCGATGTATTATACTTTTTTGACTGTATACTCTATACACGTTTGGTTAACATAACGTCTCATTATCGGTAGCAAAGACAAAGGCGTCCCCTTACTCTCACAAGGGATACGCCTTTGTCTTTTTCTATGATTCTATGCATCTTTTTATACATTCCTATTCTGGTGCGGTTTTATGGCTCTCGTTTGTTACTGAATGAGCCGAAAAACTGTATAAAATCTTGCATACTCTTAGCTTGTTTTTTCTATGGAATGCTGTCGATACCTTTTTAATGCATAAAGAAAAGACACCCTAAGCTGCCTTCCTCCGACTTGAACCACTTTACTGGAAATTAAGTAAACACGTCCTATAAAACAGAATCATTTATTTTCACCAGATTGTTAGTGTACAAATACTAGAGAATCCAGATCGTTTGTTTGGCTAGATTAAAGCAATGCCACGGCGCTATCAAGCTAATGTAAATTAGTATCCCTACAACGAAAAAAACGCTATTCTTTTTGTAGAAAGTAACAAAACAATTGTACATGACACCCAATATATCAAAGACTGTTTTCTTCTCATATCGATGAGATTCCCTTCCGTTTTTTTGTAAAAAATTAAACAAACGAAGTAAGATTTTTGATAGTTCTTGAGTATGTTTTTGTAGAGGTTGATGGACATGGGTACTATCCCTATAAGACAATCATATATAACTGAATACATGTATGCAACTTCATTTCAAATCTCTATATAACCATTAAAAAGGCTGCAACACAAAAACAGGCAATGGGGAAAATGCTCTCCATTGCCTGAGAATAAATAAAATGCCGGGTGTATGATTTAATTTCCATCCTTTTTATAGACGATGTAACTAGGTTCATTATAAATCCACTCATCTGTACCAATTCTTAACCAACCGTTCTTTTCTTCGTATACTGTAACTTTTTCACCTTTGCTTGCTTTTCTAACAACAAGGTAGTCAGCTCCTGCCCCGCTTCGAACATTTACCCCAATACCATTAATTTCAGCCGTACCAATTCCTTTTTGAACACTACCAGTTTCAATTACTTGAAGCATGTTTAAAATGAATACTGCTGTTTCACCACGAGTTGTTGTTCCTTTAGGGACATACAGATTATCCCCCATACCTTTTACAATACCTAAGCCGTATAATCTTTGTACAGCTTCTTTATAGATAATTTGATCTTTATCTGCAAATGGTAAGTTTGCCAATGGCCCATTTATTCCTTTATACTGTAAAGCTCTATTTACAATGCTTGCTGCTTCTTCCCTTGTAATAGGTGTGTTAGGGTCAAAATAACCGTCTCCTCTACCAGAAATGATGCCTACACTTGCAGTACGCTTAATACCATCTCGTAAAGTTGGATTTGCATCATTTAGGTCTTTAAACGTTGCATCTCCAGCTGGGAGACTTAGAGACTTAGAGATTAATTGAGCAAACTCAGCTCTTGTTACGGATCTATTAGGTGCAAAAATACCGTTTCCTTCTCCTACCATAATACCTCTTCTATTCAAATCACGAATAGCTGACTCATACCAACCTCCTGTTATATCGTCTGTTGGTTGATAAAATTTATTATAATATCCTTCAACGCCACTTACGAATGGAACCCATTGTCCACTATTAATCATAATAGCAGGACAGTTTTTACCACTCCATTTTTGGTGTTTTACAACATTATTTAATGGTACACCTGTTTCTTTCATTAAATAAGCTGCAAGTTTCTTGGCGTTATCCACTGCCTTATTGTAGTCACCATCGCTGTTAACTGCTATTTCAATTGCAATAGATTCTCTATTACCTGAACCATCCCCGTCTCCTGCATGCCATCCGTTCTCGTTTAATGGTAAGTGTTGATAAATCTCTTTATCATCTACTGTAAAGTGCCATGATGCAGCCCGGTCTGTGTTCCCTACTGCTTGGTTATATAAATATTGAGCGTGGTTTTTAGCCCCTGCGCCTACACTTTTATTATCAGTTTCATGAATTGTAATATACTTTGGAATCATATGGTTTTGAGGGCGAATATTATCGTTTCCTTCTGGAACAATCCATTCAGTAAATGGAACGCCATTTATAGTACTAGAAACTTTAGGTGCTGAGAAAGAAAGACTACGTTTTGTTCTATTTGAATTGTTAGGGATCGTTAATGTACCCGTTTCTTCATAAATACCTTCTGAACTTTGAAGACTGTCCACTTTCTTATTATCGACAGTACCTCCACCACGTCCGTCTACTCCTTCAAAACTCTCTTCAATACTTTTTAAAGCTTGTTCGTCTGATACTTGAAGTCGGGCAGTTACAGCTTGTTCTTGAACACTTATGGATTGATGGTTATTTACCGATTGTTGTTCTTCTGCAATCGATACCATCGGTGAGGATAATACGGTTAGTCCGGCTGTTAATACTACTACTTTTTTATTAAATCTAATACTCATGTTTAATTTAGTATATCTCGCTATTTTAGTAGATATACCTTCCTCCTTGCACTTCTTTTAATGTGAATCATAATAGTTAGAAACCTAAAAATAACACTTTCATTTTTCATTGCATATAAT
>NZ_JBFUIN010000054.1:0-16053 GCF_056401855.1 Bacillus sp. P4_D3 | reverse complement strand
GGTGACATGTGGAGCTGACGAATACTAATAGATCGAGGACTTAACCATATAATATGAAGCAAATGTTATCTAGTTTTGAAGGAATATACCTTCAATAGTTTGGTGATGATGGCAGAGAGGTCACACCCGTTCCCATACCGAACACGGAAGTTAAGCTCTCTAGCGCCGATGGTAGTTGGGACCTTGTCCCTGTGAGAGTAGGACGTCGCCAAGCTATTTATATCATCGCGGGGTGGAGCAGTACGGTAGCTCGTCGGGCTCATAACCCGAAGGTCGCAGGTTCAAATCCTGTCCCCGCAACCAAATGGTCCCGTGGTGTAGTGGTTAACATGCCTGCCTGTCACGCAGGAGATCGCCGGTTCGACCCCGGTCGGGACCGCCATTTTATATAAAGAAAAGAACGAAACAAGTTGTTTCGTATTTTTTTATTTGTTTTAACAAAAAAACTAATAAAGACAGTCAAACTATCCTTAGGAAAACTCCTAAGGACTTTTTTATATATTTAAAACCTGTATAATAAAGAGCAGAGAACATTGTGAGTAAAGTAGGTGAAGTCTGTGAGTAAATATGAAGTAACAACAAAATCTTCCGAAGAAACCCAGCGATTATCAGAAAAATTAGGGGGACTTGTAAAGGCACAAGATGTAATTATTTTAGAAGGTGATCTTGGAGCTGGCAAGACGACTTTTACAAAAGGACTAGCAAAAGGTCTTGGAGTGAAAAGAGTCGTAAATAGTCCTACCTTCAATATTATTAAAGAATATAAAGGAAGATTACCGCTATATCATATGGATGTGTATCGTTTAGCGGAAAGTGAAGAAGATTTAGGATTTGATGAGTATTTCTATGGTGAAGGGATTACAGTAGTAGAATGGGCTCATTTAATAGAAGCATATTTACCGAATGAGAAGTTGCAAATTAGTTTATTCCATGCTGGAGATGATACAAGAAAAATTGTACTCGAGCCAATTGGAGATCGCTATATTAGATTATGTGAGGAGCTATTACAAGATGAAAGTACTAGCAATTGATACTTCAAATTACGTAATGGGTGTATCCCTTATTGAGGAAGGGAACGTGATTGGGGAAATCATTACAAATTTAACAAAAAACCATTCTGTACGTCTTATGCCAGCTGTAGAGAAACTGTTAAAAGAATGCGGTGTAAAACCGAAAGAATTGACTAAAATTGTTGTAGCAGCTGGACCAGGATCATATACAGGTGTTCGTATAGGTGTGACAGCTGCAAAAACATTAGCTTGGTCACTTCAAATACCAATTGTAGGTGTATCAAGTTTAGAAGTGGTGGCTGCAAATGGTACTAATTTTAATGGACTAATTTGTCCTTTATTTGATGGCCGACGTGGTCAAATTTACACGGGGTTATATACATATGAAGGAGAGCGTATAACTTCAATAGAAGAAGACCGAATTATTCTTATTGTTGACTGGTTGCAAATGTTAAAAGATAAAGAACAGCCTGTTTTATTTATTGGTAACGATGTTAAATTGCATAAAGAAACAATTGTAGAATATTTAGGTGATCAAGCTGTATTTGCTCCGTTCACTAAGAATAACCCAAGACCAAGTGAATTAGCATTTTTAGGATTACAAAAAGAAGAACAAGACGTGCATACGTTTGTTCCTAGCTATCTTCGTTTAGCTGAAGCTGAAACAAAATGGTTAGAAAGTCAAAAACAATAGGGGCCTACAGAAGATGGATATGATATTTAGAAAGATGGCACTTGATGATATTGCTCAAATTGTAGCTATTGAAGAAGCATCTTTTTCAACCCCTTGGACTGCAGATGCCTTTCACCGTGAATTAGAGATGAATGAACATGCACATTATGTCGTGCTAGAAAAAGATGGTCTCGTAATTGGATATTGTGGATTGTGGATAATTATTGATGAATCACATGTAACAAATATAGCTATCCTACCAGAATACAGAGGTCAAAAGCTAGGGGATGCCTTATTGAAAGAAGTCATTTCCGAAGCGAAAGGGTTAGGAGTAAAAACAATGACACTTGAAGTACGCGTGTCAAATGAAGTAGCAAAGCAGTTATACAGAAAATACGGATTTCAAAATGGTGGGATTCGTAAACGATACTATGCAGACAATCAGGAAGATGGTCTTGTAATGTGGGTGAATATATAATGGAAAAAAACACAATTATACTTGGTATTGAAACAAGCTGTGACGAAACAGCTGTAGCAGTTGTTAAAAATGGAACGGAAATCATTGCGAATGTCGTTGCATCGCAAATTGAAAGTCATAAGCGTTTTGGCGGAGTTGTACCAGAGATTGCATCCCGTCATCATGTAGAAGAAATCACAGTTGTGTTAGAAGAAGCTTTAAAAGAAGCGAATATCACTTTTGAGGATATTGATGCAATTGCTGTAACAGAAGGCCCAGGTTTAGTCGGAGCACTTTTAATAGGTGTAAATGCAGCGAAAGCTGTGGCTTTTGCTCATGATATCCCTCTAGTTGGTGTTCATCATATTGCTGGTCATATTTATGCGAACCGTTTAGTAAAAGAAGTACAATTCCCGTTACTATCGCTTGTTGTATCCGGTGGACATACGGAGCTTGTTTATATGAAAGAACATGGTTCATTTGAAGTGATTGGTGAAACGCGAGATGATGCGGCAGGAGAAGCTTACGATAAAGTAGCTCGTACATTATCAATGCCTTATCCAGGTGGTCCTCATATTGATCGCCTTGCGCATGAAGGAAAACCAACAATTGATTTGCCTCGTGCGTGGCTAGAACCTGATTCGTATGATTTCAGCTTTAGTGGATTGAAATCAGCAGTTATCAACACTGTGCATAACGCAAAACAGCGCGGTATAGAAATTGCACCAGAAGATTTAGCAGCAAGTTTCCAAGAAAGTGTAATAGATGTACTTGTAACGAAAGCGTCCCGTGCAGCAGATGCTTATAATGTAAAACAAGTGCTTCTTGCTGGTGGAGTAGCTGCTAATAAAGGGCTTCGTGCACGTTTAGCAGCAGAATTTGCACAAAAAGAAAATATAGAGCTAATTATTCCTCCTCTATCTTTATGCACAGATAATGCAGCGATGATTGCGGCTGCAGGTACAATTGCATACGAACAAGGAAAACGCGCTACATTAGCTTTAAATGCAAATCCAGGATTAGATATTGAAGCATAGTTATACACAAAATTAACCACAGATTGTGGATAAAACCCGTATTATCTGTTGATAATACGGGTTTTTTTGTGTACATAAAATGTGTATAACTTTTTGTGTGACTGTGGATAATGTGGAAAAGTTATTTGGGAGTTTATATTATAAAGGTGGATATGTGCATAACCTTGTGGATAACATAGTGGAAGTCTGACCTTTGTAGAAATTCTTTTTTGGGAAATAAAAAACAAGGAGATGTCCAAAAAACATTTTGAAACATCCTCCACTTGTTATATAAGGTGCTACTATTGTCAATCCTTGTCGGTAAATCGATATTTCTTGTCGAATCGTTTATATAATTTCATTTACTATGGTATTGATTCCAAAAGAGAAAATAAAAAGGAGGTCATCTCGTCAAAAAGACCGACTTATGAGACATCCCCCTCTTTTAAATTCTCTTATATATGCAGTTCTTCCCATTCTGCCATACAAGCTTCAAGCTGTTCTTGCAGTTTTTGTTTTTTAGTTGTAATTTCACTAGCCTTTTCATAATCTGCATATATTTCTGGTAAGCAAAGCTGATCTTCTAACGTAGCAATTTCTTCTTCTAAGCCTACGATATTTTGTTCCAGTTCTTCAATTTTTCGAGTACGTTGACGCTCTAACTGTTTACGTTCTTTTTCTTCGAGATAATTTAATTTTTCTTGTGCCACCACTTTTTGAACAGGTACTTCATCTTCTTGCTCTAGTTCCGCACGTTCAATCATTTCATTTTTCTTTTCAACGTAATAATCGTAATCACCTAAATATTCTTGTGCACCTTCTGTTGATAACTCAACAACGGTTGTCGTTACGCGATTAATAAAGTAGCGGTCATGAGAGACGAATAGAAGAGTACCTGGGTAATCAATTAAAGCATTCTCCAAAATCTCTTTACTATTTAAATCAAGATGGTTTGTTGGTTCATCGAGAATTAATAAATTGGATTTTTGCATCATAAGTTTTGCAAGAGCTAGTCGAGCCTTTTGTCCACCACTAAGAGAAGATACTGGTTTGAGTACATCATCCCCTGTGAATAAAAAGTTGCCTAGTATAGTGCGAATTTCTTTTTCAGGTTGCAGGGGATATTCATCCCATAGTTCATTTAAAACTCGCTTCGAAGATGTTAAGTTGGCTTGTTCTTGATCATAATAACCAACAGATACATTTGACCCGAAAGCAACGTTTCCATGTAATAGCTGTAACTTATTCACAATGGATTTTAATAATGTAGATTTTCCAATTCCGTTTGGCCCAACTAAGGCAACACTGTCACCGCGAGTTAAGCGCATATTTACATGTTCAATAATCGGTTCCTGATAATAGCCAATAGTTGCATCTTTAACTTGTAAAACATCATTTCCACTTTGTTTTTCAATATCGAAGTGGAAGGAAGCTGATTTAGAATCGCCTAATGGTCTAGCTAATACTTCCATTCTGTCTAATTGTTTACGGCGACTTTGAGCACGTTTTGTCGTAGATGCACGAGCTATATTTTTTTGCACAAAGTCTTCCAGTTTAGAAATTTCATCTTGTTGTTTTTCATAACGCTTCATCTCTTGCTCGTATAGAGCTGATTTTGAGTCTAAATATTTACTGTAGTTACCAACAAATCGTCGGCTTTCCTTATTAGAAATTTCGTATACTTGTGTAACGAGTTTATCTAAGAAATAACGGTCATGGGAAACGATTAAAATCGCGCCGGGATAGCCTTGTAAATATTGTTCAAGCCATGTTAGTGTCTCAATGTCCAAATGGTTTGTAGGTTCGTCTAAAATAAGTAAGTCTGGTCTAGTTAATAATAATTTCCCAAGAGCTAATCGAGTCTTTTGTCCACCACTTAATGTGGAAATTGTCGTCTGATGCGTTTCAACTGGGAAGCCAAGACCGCTTAGAATCGAGCGTATATCCGCTTCGTACTGATAGCCGCCTTGATCTTTATAATCTAATTGTAATTGGTCATAATCAGCTAATAATTTCTCATATATAGCCGCATTTGAAAAGTTTTCTTCTTTTCCCATCTCTTGCTCTAGCTTTCGAAGTTTTGTCTCCATCTGCTGTAGATGTGTAAAGACGGTTAACATTTCATCCCAAATTGTTAAAGACGTTTCTAATCCGGTATTTTGAGCTAAATACCCCATTGAGACATCTTTTGGTTTTATAATTTCACCACCATCATGAGATAACTCGCCAGCTATTATTTTTAATAATGTAGATTTTCCGGCTCCATTTCGTCCGACTAATGCGATACGATCTTTTGTTTGTACTTCCAATTTTATGTTTGCAAGAATCGTTTCTGCACCGTATAATTTCGAAAGCCCATTCACTTGTAATAATATCAATGTTTTCACCTCAAATAATTTCTTAACTTTGCCATGTTTATATTTCTCAATCATACTAAAAATAGTGTATAGTTTAAAATAAAGAGAGAATACTTCTTCTCTTTATTATACAAGGAAATTCATGAGTACTAAACTTCTGTATTTGATTCAAGTATAAGAATAAAGATAGGAAGAGAGGAGAGGTTATATGGATCAGCAAAAAATTCCACAGGCCACTGCCAAACGATTGCCTCTATACTATCGATTTATCCAAAACTTATCTCTTTCTGGTAAGCAACGTGTTTCATCAGCCGAATTGAGTGAAGCGGTAAAGGTTGATTCCGCAACTATTCGAAGAGATTTTTCATATTTTGGAGCGTTAGGGAAAAAAGGATATGGATATAACGTAAATTATTTATTATCATTTTTCCGTGAAACACTCGACCAAGATGATATAACACGTGTGGCACTTATTGGAGTAGGTAATTTAGGGACCGCTTTCTTACATTATAATTTCACGAAAAACAATAATACAAAAATTGAAATGGCGTTTGATGTTAGTGAAGAGAAAGTTGGAACAGAAATCGGAGGAATTCCTGTATATCATTTGGATGAATTAGAAGAACGTTTATCAACTGATATACAAGTGGCAATATTAACGGTACCCGCTACAGTAGCGCAATCTGTGGCAGATAGATTGGCAGAAACGAACGTGCATGGTATTTTAAATTTCACACCAGCACGCTTAAATGTGTCAGAGAATATAAGAATTCATCACATTGATTTAGCTGTAGAGTTACAAACGCTTGTTTACTTTTTGAAGAATTATCCACAATAAAACGCAGAGGAGATGACCTCTGCGTTTTATTATTGTTTTTTCTTTGTGAATTTAACTAAGATAAGGCGAAGTGCCAAATTAAAATCAATTGTTGCCATAACTGCAAATAGTATTGTCCACATATTCCAGATTGTATCTGTTACGTTCGTAATGGCGAAGCGTGTAAAGATACATCCAAGAAGAAAGTACAATACAGCCATGAACAATGGTGAGTTTCTCATACTAAAAATCCTCCGATAAAGCCTTGCATTTTTTCAGCTTCTTTAATCATTTCTTGAATTTGCTCATTACTTACTACAACTTGAGCAACTGCAACTAATGTATTCATTGCAACATGAGCTGCAATAGGAACTATAATTCGTTTCGTTTTTACGTATAAAAAGGCGAATACGAGCCCCATAGAAGTGTATACCAATAAGTGAGTAAAATCAAAATGAATCGCCGCGAATACAAGTGAACTAATGATAGCGGCAATAAAGAAGTTAAACTTCTTATAAAGTGTACCGAATAAAATTTTTCTAAATACGATTTCTTCCAAAATAGGTCCTATTATAGATATGACAATAAGGAACCAAGGTGTCGTTCTTGCGATGTCCATAAGTCTTGCTGTATTTTCAGATCCCGGTGTAATCCCTAATAAACGCATTTCGATCATACCGGCAATGCTTTGTGAGAACAGCGCTAAGAAGAAACCAATAAAAATCCACCCAATTGTAGCTGGAACAGTAGAGCGCATTTTATCTAAATGCCTGTCACGAATGTCTGTTCTGAGTAACCAAAGTACAACGCATAATGCAATGAAAAAGCTAATGATAGCCCAATGACCAGTTATGAGCTGAAGTTTTTCCTCTCTAGTAAATCCCCTATTATCGTATAGTCCAGTTTTCAGGAGAAGCGGTAACCCGGCAATGCCTGATAACTGCATTAAAATGTATGTAACGATAATCCACCAATATTGTTTTTTCAAATGGTTTAACCATCCTTTCTAACGCTAGTGTATGAGATAAGGTAGGATAACATGTAAATATGCTACCTACGATATAAACTTTCATCTGAATTATATTTTTTTTGTAAATAAGTATTTGAAAATAAAATAGGAGACAGGAAAAAGTTGTACGTTTAGCGAAAACAACTTAGGGTGTCTTTCATATTGTAACATACAAGAAGTGGGAACAACGATTCATATAGTAAAGGTAGTAGAAGAAGTAATGATATCTAGGAAAGTGCATAAAGTAATTTGCGAAAAAATTATGATTTTTTTACTTGCAAAAGAAATTGAGATTATTTATTATTAGAAGTGTGTTAGCACTCGTGTGACTTGAGTGCTAATAAATAAAATTTACATAACAAAATGAGGAGGTTATTGTTCATGCTAAAGCCATTAGGTGATCGCGTTGTAATTGAACTTGTTCAAGCAGAAGAAAAAACAGCAAGTGGTATTGTATTACCAGAAACTGCAAAAGAAAAACCACAAGAGGGTAAAGTTATTGCAGTAGGTACAGGCCGAGTGCTTGAAAATGGTGAGCGTGTTGCTTTAGAGGTAGCAGCAGGTGATCTTATCATCTTCTCAAAATATGCAGGTACTGAAGTGAAATACGAAGGTACAGACTACTTGATTTTACGTGAAAGTGACATTTTAGCAATTATCGGTTAATTATATACATTTTAAAAATCCAAGGGGGTCAATTATTATGGCAAAAGATATTAAATTTAGTGAAGAAGCACGTCGTTCGATGCTTCGCGGTGTCGACACTCTTGCAAACGCAGTAAAAGTAACGCTTGGACCAAAAGGTCGTAACGTTGTACTTGAGAAAAAATTCGGTTCACCACTTATTACAAATGACGGTGTAACAATCGCAAAAGAAATCGAATTAGAAGATGCATTCGAAAACATGGGTGCGAAATTAGTAGCAGAAGTTGCTAGCAAAACAAACGATGTAGCTGGTGACGGAACGACAACTGCAACTGTATTAGCGCAAGCTATGATTCGTGAAGGTCTTAAAAACGTAACAGCTGGTGCAAACCCAATGGGTCTTCGTAAAGGTATCGAAAAAGCTGTTACTGCTGCAATTGAAGAATTAAAAGCGATTTCTAAACCAATCGAAGGTAAATCTTCTATCGCACAAGTAGCTGCTATTTCTTCGGCTGACGAAGAAGTAGGTCAATTAATCGCTGAAGCAATGGAGCGCGTTGGTAACGACGGCGTTATTACTTTAGAAGAATCTAAAGGATTCACAACAGAATTAGACGTAGTAGAAGGTATGCAATTTGATCGTGGATATGCATCTCCTTACATGATTACTGATTCTGACAAAATGGAAGCAGTTCTTGATAACCCATACATTTTAATTACTGATAAAAAGATTTCTAACATCCAAGAAATCTTACCAGTATTAGAGCAAGTGGTACAACAAGGTAAACCACTTCTTATCATTGCTGAAGATGTAGAAGGCGAAGCGTTAGCTACATTAGTAGTGAACAAACTTCGTGGTACATTCAATGTAGTAGCTGTTAAAGCTCCTGGATTTGGTGACCGTCGTAAAGCAATGCTAGAAGATATCGCAATCTTAACTGGTGGCGAAGTAATCACTGAAGAATTAGGACGTGACTTAAAATCTGCTACAGTTGAATCTTTAGGACGTGCTGGTAAAATTGTTGTAACGAAAGAAAACACAACTGTAGTTGAAGGTATTGGAAATTCACAACAAATCGAAGCTCGCATCGGTCAAATCCGCGCGCAATTAGAAGAAACTACTTCTGAATTCGATCGTGAAAAATTACAAGAGCGTCTTGCTAAACTTGCGGGCGGTGTAGCAGTAATTAAAGTAGGTGCAGCAACTGAAACTGAGTTAAAAGAGCGCAAACTTCGCATTGAAGATGCACTTAACTCAACTCGTGCAGCAGTAGAAGAAGGTATCGTTGCAGGTGGTGGTACTTCACTTATGAACGTATACACAAAAGTAGCTTCTATCGTAGCTGAAGGCGACGAAGCAACAGGTATCAACATCGTACTTCGTGCACTAGAAGAGCCAGTTCGTCAAATCGCAATCAACGCTGGTCTAGAAGGATCTGTAGTTGTAGAGCGTCTAAAAGGCGAAAAAGTAGGCGTTGGTTTCAACGCAGCTACTGGCGAATGGGTTAACATGCTTGAGTCTGGTATCGTAGATCCAGCTAAAGTAACTCGTTCTGCACTTCAAAACGCAGCATCTGTTGCAGCTATGTTCTTAACAACTGAAGCTGTAGTTGCTGACAAGCCAGAACCAGCTGGTTCTGCTGGAATGCCTGACATGGGCGGCATGGGCATGGGCGGTATGGGCGGAATGATGTAATTCCGTTTGCTCGAAAAACATCCATTTCTATATAGAAATGGATGTTTTTTGTGTTTTTGAGCGCAGGAAATTAATTTCTGTAGAATTTTGTCGCTTTCTCTCTTGACCATACTCATACTTCATTGTTAGAATCTAGGAAGATAATATAAAACGATCCTTCATATATCCTCAATGATATGGTTTGAGAGTCTCTACCGGGTTACCGTAAACAACCTGACTATGAAGGCAGTGTGTCTTATATTTATAAAGAGCGGAAGACTATCTTTCTTTATAAAGCCAGACCCCTGCCTTTCTTTGTTATGAGACTAGAGGCGGAGGACTGGCTTTTTTTATTATATTGGTAATTCTTTTTGCTAAATTGGTGAAAATATTTATATACGAGAACTAACGTTGGGGTGATTATTTTGAAGAAGCAGCATGATACAATTATCGTTTTAGATTTTGGGAGTCAGTACAATCAGTTAATAGCACGTCGAATTCGTGAGTTCGGTGTATACAGTGAACTTCATCCGCATACAATTACTGCAGAAGAAATTAAAGCAATGAATCCAAAAGGGATCATTTTCTCTGGTGGACCAAATAGTGTATACGGTGAAGGTGCATTACATTGTGATGAAAAAATCTTTGAACTAGGATTACCGATTTTCGGTATCTGTTACGGTATGCAGCTTATGACGCAACACTTCGGTGGTAAAGTAGAACGTGCCAACCACCGTGAGTATGGAAAAGCTGTTCTTAAAGTAGAGAACGAATCAAAATTATATGCGAACCTTCCAGAAGAGCAAGTTGTATGGATGAGCCATGGTGACTTAGTAACTGGTTTACCTGAAGGATTCGTAGTAGATGCAACAAGTGAGTCTTGTCCAATTGCTGGTATGAGCAATGAAGACAAAAACTTATATGGTGTACAATTCCACCCAGAAGTACGTCACTCTGAGCACGGTAACGATTTAATTAAAAACTTCGTATTCGGCGTATGTGGTTGTTCTGAAGGATGGAACATGGAGAACTTTATCGAAGTAGAATTAGAGAAGATCCGTGAAACTGTTGGAGACAAAAAAGTACTATGCGCACTTAGCGGCGGTGTAGACTCTTCTGTTGTAGCAGTATTAATTCATAAGGCGATTGGTGACCAATTAACATGTATTTTCGTGGACCACGGTTTACTTCGTAAAGATGAAGCAGAAGGTGTTATGAAAACATTTAGCGAAGGCTTCCATATGAACGTTATTAAAGTGGATGCGAAAGAACGCTTCATGAACAAGTTAAAAGGTGTAGAAGATCCAGAACAAAAGCGTAAAATCATCGGTAATGAATTCATTTACGTATTTGATGATGAAGCTTCTAGATTAAAAGGAATGGACTTCCTAGCGCAAGGTACACTTTACACGGACATCGTTGAAAGTGGTACAGCAACTGCACAAACAATTAAATCTCACCATAACGTTGGTGGACTTCCAGAAGACATGCAGTTCAAATTAATTGAGCCTTTAAACACTTTATTTAAAGATGAAGTACGTGTATTAGGATCAGAATTAGGAATTCCTGATGAAATCGTATGGCGTCAACCGTTCCCAGGTCCAGGACTTGGTATTCGTGTATTAGGTGAAATTACAGAAGAGAAATTAGAAATCGTTCGTGAATCTGATGCGATTTTACGTGAAGAAATCCAAAAAGCAGGATTAGAACGTGAAGTTTGGCAATACTTCACTGCGCTTCCTGGTATGCGTAGTGTAGGTGTTATGGGTGACGAGCGTACTTACGATTACACAGTAGGTATCCGTGCAGTAACATCTATCGATGGTATGACAGCTGACTGGGCACGTATCCCTTGGGACGTATTAGAGAAAATCTCTGTACGTATCGTAAACGAAGTAAAACACGTTAACCGTATCGTGTATGATATAACGAGTAAGCCACCAGCAACTATTGAGTGGGAATAGTATTATAATGAAAGATCCATCTATCATTTTATGCATAGATGGATCTTTTTGTTTTTAAGTGATTATACGAACGAAAATATAAAAATATATAAAAATGTTCGTTTTTAAATTGACACACACCCTATTGTGAGTTAATATGAGTATGTAATTCAAACAAAAAGTGAATATTATGCCGTCGTATAATATCGGGGATATGGCCCGAAAGTTTCTACCTAGCTACCGTAAATGGCTTGACTACGAGGCGTTTGTATAAAGATGAGGGGAAACTTGTCTTTGTTTATAGAACGCTTCCATGTATATGCAATGGGAGCCTTTTTTATTTTTATAGATAAAAGAGGGCTAGGGTGAAATACGGCGAGTAATCATATAACGGGGGAAACGTAGGATGAAACGCTATTTTCAGTTTGATGAGCTCGGTACGAATTATAAGACTGAGTTCATAGCAGGGTTAACGACATTTCTATCTATGGCTTACGTACTATTTGTCAATCCTGCTACGCTGTCGCTTGGAAATGTTAAAGGGTTACCAGCAGGTACAGGAATGGATCCAGGTGCAGTATTCGTTGCTACAGCATTAGCAGCGGCGATTGGTTCGTTAATCATGGGGATATTTGCGAAGTATCCGATTGCTTTAGCGCCAGGTATGGGAATAAACGCGTTCTTTGCTTATACAGCGGTGTTAACGATGGGAATTCCGTGGCAAACGGCGATTGCTGGAACATTAATGTCAGGTATTATCTTTATTATTCTTACTGCTTCAGGTATTCGTGAAAAAATCATTAATGCAATTCCAGTAGAGTTAAAGTTTGCAGTAGCGGCGGGTATCGGATTATTCATTGCCTTCCTTGGATTCCAAAATGCCGGAATTATCGTAAAAAATGATGCTGTCCTTGTTGGATTAGGGGATTTAACGAAGGGTACAACGTTGCTGGCGATTTTCGGAGTTGTTATTACAATCATCTTCATGATTAGGAAAATAAATGGTGCTGTTTTCTACGGTATGATTCTTACGGCAATCTTAGGAGTAGCAACAGGATTAATTGATACTCCGAAAGCTGTAGTGGGAGCAATACCGAGTCTAGAACCAACGTTCGGTGTGGCGTTAACT
Source organism: Bacillus sp. P4_D3 (assembly GCF_056401855.1). NCBI lineage: Bacteria > Bacillati > Bacillota > Bacilli > Caryophanales > Bacillaceae > Bacillus > Bacillus sp. P4_D3. Next base: position 3,322 of record NZ_JBFUIN010000054.1, on the reverse strand, counting down.
CACTTTGGAGATATTTTCACTGTTGAAATGGCGATTGTTATTATCACGTTTTTCTTTATCGATTTCTTTGATACAGCAGGTACGCTTGTAGCGGTTGCGAATCAAGCGGGATTAATGAAGAACAATAAATTACCACGTGCAGGAAAAGCATTATTTGCAGATGCGGTTGCAACTGTAATTGGTGCAATTCTAGGTACATCTACTACAACGTCTTACATTGAATCGTCTGCAGGGGTAGCAGCAGGAGGACGTTCTGGATTTACAGCAGTTGTAACAGCAGGATTCTTCTTACTGGCACTTTTCTTCTCGCCACTATTAAGTGTTGTGACACCAGCTGTAACGGCACCAGCTCTAATTATTGTAGGAATCTTGATGGTTTCATCTTTAGGAGAAATTGATTGGAAGAAATTCGAGATTGCAGTACCGGCATTCTTTACAATCATCTCTATGCCACTTACGTATAGTATCGCAACAGGAATCGCGATTGGATTTATCTTCTATCCAATTACAATGGTTGTGAGTGGTCGTCGTAAAGAGATTCATCCAATTATGTATGTTATGGGAGTTTTATTCGTACTATATTTCATCTACGTTCGTAAATAAAAGGGGTTTTTTGAAAGGTCTAGACTTAAGGGGAGTCTAGACCTTTTTTGCGTCTTCAGAAAATCTTAAGGATTTCCGAGCGTTTTTCTTCAGAAGTTTTCTTATAATAGAAGTTAGGGATTAAAAAACTGATGGGGGAGATATTATGGCCGAGGAAACGATACTTGTTGTAGATGATGAAAAAGAAATTAGGAACCTTATTACAATTTATTTAAAGAACGAAGGATATAAAGTACTGCAAGCAGGGGACGGAGAAGAAGGGTTACGTATATTAGAAGAAAATGAAGTGCACTTAGTCGTATTAGATATTATGATGCCGAAAGTAGATGGTATTCATATGTGTATGAAAGTAAGGGAAGCGAAGGAAATGCCGATTATTATGCTTTCGGCAAAAACGCAAGATATGGATAAAATTTTAGGATTAACAACAGGTGCAGATGATTACGTAACAAAACCGTTTAATCCGTTAGAGTTAATCGCAAGAATTAAATCTCAGCTACGTCGTTATATGAAAATGAATGGTTTTGCTATTCAAAATGAGGACGAGTTAGAAATTGGGAATATGGCAATAAACATCTCAACTCATAAAGTCATTGTAGAGGGAGAAGAAGTGAAGTTAACTCCAAGGGAATTTTCAATTTTAGAATTGCTAGCTCGTAATCCAGGTATGGTCTTTAGTGCTGAGCAAATTTATGAAAAAGTTTGGAACGAAAGATCTTTCCAGTCTGATAACACTGTAATGGTACATATTCGAAAAGTACGTGAAAAGATTGAGGAGAATCCAAGGAAGCCGAGATATATAAAAACAGTATGGGGAGTGGGGTATAAGATTGAAAAAGATATTTAATCCATTTACTTATGTTAGGAAAGCTAGAACATTAGTGGAGAAATTAGTGAAGAGTGTACGGCGGAGTATAAGAATTCAACTGATTACTACTTTCGCAGCTTGTGCGTTATTAGGAGTTTTATCAACGAAAGCAGCAGCACCATTTTTTGAAAATGCAAATCGTGAGGCTACTATCGATTATCGAGCTGGTATGGAGCGAATTAATCAACAAGCTCAAAGTGCTGCAAATAGCTCAGTTCATGAAAATAAATTAGAAGCCATATCAAATATGATTGAAATAGAGAACCAAAATTTAGAGCAAGGATCTAGAGCTTTAAAGATATTGGTTACTGACGAAAGCGGGAAAGTTTTATATAAAACGAAGCAGGCACAAGAAGAGCAAATAGATTTGCATAATACGATTCGTAATGCAGCATCGTTTGCGATTAATTATACAAATGGTAGAGAAGTATTTGAAAGTACAAGAAAAGAGTTTATAGCTTTTTCACCTATTACTATAGAAGGAAAGAATTTGTACATGTTTGTTAGTGGAATTCCAGAGGGAGAAGTAATGTATGACACGCAAGAAGGGCCATTCCCGTTTTTAATTGGTGTGCTCGTATTCATTTTCTCTTTCTTCTATATAACAAAGAGAAAGATGAAGCAGATCGAAGCGATGGCAGAAGGTGTGAAAGAAATAGAAAAAGGAAACTTGGCTTATCGTATTGAGAAGAAAGGTGAAGATGAGATTGCGTCTTTAACTGAGAATATTAATAATATGGCAGAAGAGCTTATGAATAATATAGAAAAGGAACGTAAATTAGAGAAGCAAAAGAATGAGCTTATTACGAATGTATCTCATGATTTGCGTACGCCGCTTACTTCTATTATGGGATACTTACGATTACTTAGAGACTCTAAATATGAAAATAAAGAGCAACATGATGAGTATACTAAAATTGCTTTTGCAAAGTCGGAGCAGTTAAAGAATTTAATAGAAGATTTATTTGAGTATACGAAGTTAACAAATGAACAAGTTGTATTAGAAAAACAAGAAGTATGTGTAAATGAGTTGCTTGATCAATTAATAGAAGAGTTAGTACCACAGGCAGAAGAGCACGGGCTTTCATTTGTTAAAAAATTTCCTGAAGAACGTGCGCATGCAATGATTGACTCGGAAAAGATGGTCCGTGTATTCGACAACTTGCTAATGAATGCGATTAAGTATAGTAAAGATGATGGAGAGATAAAAGTTTCTCTGCAAAGACAGCGCAGGGATATACAAATTGTTATTGCAAATCATAGTGAAGAGTTTACGAGAGAAGAGTTAGGGAACTTGTTTGAACGGTTTTATAAGAAAGATCAATCTAGAAGTAGAGTAACAGAAGGTTCGGGGCTCGGATTAGCTATTGCGAAAAGCATTGTTGAGTTGCAAGGTGGTAGTATTCGAGCTGAGTATGAGGATGGGATCGTTCAGTTCATCGTTTCATTACCAATTATAGAAAAATAATAAATGAATAGAATGTTATAGGATAAAAAGGCTTATTTTAAAAGGAATAAGTCTTTTTATATTTTTTTAGAAAAACATATTGACGATTAGAGTATAGAGGTGTAATATAGGACAAGTCGCCGATAGCAACAACGCAGAAAGCGACAAAASAAAWMRAAAAACTTGGTTGACATTGAAATATGAAAATGTTAACATAAGGRAGTCGCAAATGAGCGGCAGAYAAGTTCTTTGAAAACTGAACGAAACAAACAACGTAAACGTCAATTTTTATTTTTAGATGCTAGACAAACTAACTTTATTGGAGAGTTTGATCCTGGCTCAGGATGAACGCTGGCGGCGTGCCTAATACATGCAAGTCGAGCGRATGGATTAAGAGCTTGCTC
>NZ_JBFUIN010000053.1:0-16143 GCF_056401855.1 Bacillus sp. P4_D3 | reverse complement strand
GTTGTAATTACCTCATTCTCTAAATCTACTTCTATTTGTTCTCTCGCATCCGTTTTAGCAAGTTGTTCACGCATTTCTTTATCCATTACAATCGGTAACATACCATTTTTCATGCAATTCATATAAAAAATATCTGCAAATCCCCCGGCGATAATAACGCGAAAACCATAATCAGCAAGCGCCCACGGAGCATGTTCTCTTGATGAACCGCATCCAAAATTATCACCCGTAATTAATATACTTGCTCCTTTCCGTTCTTGCGCATTAAGAGGGAAATTAGGATTTTCATGGTGCTCATTATCGTAACGCCACTCATCAAATAGATATTTTCCAAATCCCGTCCTTTCAATTCTCTTTAAATATTGCTTCGGAATAATTTGATCTGTATCAATGTTATCATTCATAAGTACTGCGGCAGTACCTTTATGAATACGAAATGGCTCCATCATAATTCTCCTTTCTAATATCAACAAAATGACCATATAACGCAGCTGCTGCTGCCATAGCTGGGCTTACTAAATGTGTTCGTGCTCCTTTCCCTTGCCTTCCTTCAAAATTACGATTTGAAGTAGATGCACAATGCTCCCCTTCAGGCACTTGATCCGGATTCATTCCAAGACACATTGAACATCCAGGCTCTCTCCATTCAAATCCCGCTTCTTCAAATATGTGATGTAATCCTTTTTGCATCGCTGCTTCTCTTATCCTTTTAGAACCAGGCACAACGAGGGCTCGCACACCGTCTTTCACTTTTTTCCCTTTTACAACAGATGCTGCAATTTCCAAATCAGATAATCGAGAATTTGTACAAGACCCAATGAAGACATGCTGAACTGGAATTTCAAAAGTACTTTGTCCAGGACTCAATCCCATATACGAATATGCTCTTTCATCATTTTCATCATGTTTTTCTGGTAATTTTTCATCAATTCGAACACCCATACTAGGATTTGTTCCCCAAGTGACATACGGTGCTAAACCCGTAACATTTACCGAAATATGTAAATCATAAATTGCATCTGAATCTGTATAAAGCTCCGACCATTTTCCCGTAAACATTTCATAGTCTTTCGGTGCATATTCACGCCCTTTTACATAAGAAAATGTTTTCTCATCTGGTGCAATGATGCCAGCTTTCGCTCCCCCTTCAATTGCCATATTGCAAAGTGTCATCCTCTCTTCCATTTCCATAGCATGAATCGTCTCACCGTAAAATTCCATTACATATCCAGTTCCAACTGCTACACCGTACTTTGAAAGGAGATGCAAAATAATATCCTTTGCATAAACGCCTTTTGGTAACTTTCCTTTTAATTCAATTCCCATCGCTTTCGGCTTTCGTTGCCACAACGTTTGCGTTGCTAATACATGTTCTACTTCACTCGTACCAATACCAAATGCTAACGCTCCGAAAGCACCGTGGGTGGCTGTATGACTATCACCACAAACAATCGTTTTCCCTGGCTGCGTGAGTCCAAGTTCTGGTCCTATAACGTGAACGATTCCTTGCTCTTCATCACCAATATCAGCTAATGACACCTGAAATTGTTTACAGTTCTCACGAAGTGTATCCAATTGCTGCTTCGCAATACGATCGGTAATATTCCAAACATCTATCGTCGGAATATTATGATCCATCGTTGCAAACGTTAATTCCGGTCTGCGGACAGTTCGATTTGCCAGCCGCAAGCCTTCAAAGGCTTGCGGTGACGTTACTTCATGAACGAGATGAAGATCGATATATAATAAATCCAATCCATTTTCATTCGTTGCAACTACATGTCTCTCCCAAAGCTTATCTAGTAATCTTTTGCCCATTATCGTCCTCTCCCTACTAGCGCTTGCTCTTCCATTTCTTGAATAACCGCCTTCGTAAATGAAGTTGTCGTCTCATCTCCCCCAATATCAGCTGTACATTTTCCAGATTTAAGAACTGCAGATATTGCGGATTCAATTGCATACCCTTCTCTCGTTAATCCAAATGATTGTCCGAGCATCATCGCAACTGAACGCATCATCGCAATTGGATTCGCTTTATTTTTCCCTGCAATATCTGGTGCTGATCCGTGAATAGGTTCATATAAAGACGGCCCGTTTTCCGCATGACTCGCTGATGGAAGCATTCCTAATGACCCTGCCAATACAGAGGCCTCGTCACTTAAAATGTCACCAAATAAATTTTCGGTTACAATTACATCAAAACGTCCTGGATTCCGAATTAACTCCATAGCAGCTGCATCTACTAAAATGTGCTCTAATTCAACATCAGGATAACGAAGAGCTACTTCTTCCGTAACAGCTCTCCACAGTTTACTAGATTCTAAAACATTCGCTTTATCAATAGACGTTACTTTTTTCTCTCTCTTACTCGCTAATTGAAAAGCATACGACACGATACGTTCAATTTCATGACGATGGTACGTAAGTGTATCAGTTGCCGATTCTTCCGTTCTTTCTTTTGGATAAGAGAAATAAATACCACCTGTTAGTTCACGAACGACAACGAAGTCAATTTCATCTGCGTTTTTTAATGGCGATAAATGTGCAGTTGCGCTTTCTACTGTTACAGGGCGAACATTTGCAAATACACCAAGTCCTTTTCTTAAAGCTAATAATCCTTTCTCTGGCCTTTCTTTCGCATCATCCCACCGTGGTCCACCAACCGCTCCAAGTAAAACCGCATCACTCGCTAAACAAGCGGCAAGTGTTCGCTGTGGTAATGGTTGCCCAGTTAAATCGATAGCAGCTCCGCCAAAGTACTCATCTTGTAAATGAAAATGATGTCCATATAACCTCTCTACCATATGCAATACTTCCTTCGCGCTTTCCATAACTTCCGGACCAACACCATCACCCGCTAAACAAACGATACGTTTTTCCAAGTAAAACACTCCTTTTTATCTGAATTTTCAGAAATATATTTTGATAAGTAAGGGACGAGTCCCTTACTTATCAAACAGTTACTTCACAAGAGTAATAAAAGATTTTAATTTTCCCGCCGCATGAACGTACGCTCTCGCCGATGCTTCTAATACGTCTTGCGCAACACCAAAACCTGATACTTGATGAGTTCCTTCTTTTAATTCAACATGAACATGTGCAAGTGCATCTTGACCTTGCGTTATAGATTGTATGCGATAATCCGCTAAGTCACATTCTAATCCTAAAATTCTTTGAATTGCATTATAGATTGCTTCAATACTTCCAGAACCAGTTGCTGCATCTTCGTACATATTCCCTTCCTCATCTTTTAGTACAACCGTTGCACACTGTGTACTATTTGATACGAAGTGTACTTGCAATTGCGTAATGCTATATTGTTGTGCCGAAAATGCTGCTTCACCAAGCATAAGCGCACGTAAATCTTCTTCTGTAATTTCCTTTTTTCGATCAGCTAATTTTTTAAATGCTGCAAACACCGCATCTCGTTCTTCGTTTGTAAATTCGTAGCCTAATTCTTTCATTTTTTCCGTAAATGCGTGACGTCCAGAATGTTTTCCAAGTACAAATAGATTTTGAGATTCACCTATAAGCGCCGGTTCAATAATTTCATATGTCGTCACTTCTTTTAAAACACCATCTTGATGAATACCTGATTCATGAGCGAACGCATTTGCTCCAACAATCGCTTTATTTTTCGGTACAACCATACCTGTTAAACGACTTACTAATGTACTTGTCGCTTTAATTTCTTTTAACGTCATAGAGGACTCTGCTTCATAGAAATCTTTTCTAATATGGAGAGCAACTGCGACTTCTTCTAAGGCTGCATTTCCTGCTCTTTCTCCAATTCCATTAATCGTTCCTTCTACTTGTAACGCTCCGCCTTCAACTGCAGCTAACGAGTTCGCTACTGCCATCCCAAGATCATCGTGACAATGACAAGAGAAAATTGCTTTTTCATACGAAGGAACGGATTCTTTTAAGTATTTAAAAAGAGAATAATATTCTTCTGGATTCGTATATCCAACTGTATCAGGAATATTGATTACATTCGCTCCTGCACGAATCGCTACTTCTACTGCTTCAGCTAAAAATGCTCTCGATGTTCTTGTCGCATCTTCTGCTGAAAATTGCACTGTTGGAAATAATGATTTTCCAAGTGTAACCGAGCGATGAATACTATCTAATACATCTTCTTTCGACATACACAGCTTATATTTCATATGAATATCACTCGTAGCTAAAAATACGTGTAATCGAGGAGAGACAGCACCTTTCACTGCGTCATATGCTCTTCGAATATCGCTTTCCTTTGCTCTAGCTAAACTCATAACAGTAGCATTTTGAATGGTATTTGCGATACGTTTTACCGATTGAAAATCACCTTCAGAAGCCGCTGCGAATCCAGCTTCCATTACATTAATACCAAGTCTCTCTAGTTGCCTCGCAATTTGTAATTTCTCTTGTTCATTTAAATTAACTCCTGGTGATTGTTCGCCATCACGAAGCGTCGTATCCATGAACAAAATCTGCTTCATATTATTTAATCCCTACCTTTACTCGCGGCTGTACAAAAGGCATCATTTCACGTAATTTACGTCCAACTACTTCGATTTCATGTTCATTTTMTTTCTCATTTGTCGCCTGGAAATTTGGTCTTCCTGCTTTATGCTCTGCAATCCAGCCTCTTGCAAATGTACCATCTTGAATTTCTGCCAATACTTCCCCCATCGCTTTCTTTGTATCTTCAGTAACAACACGTGGCCCTGATACGAAGTCACCCCACTGCGCTGTATCTGAAACTGAGTATCTCATATTTTCAAGTCCGCCTTCATACATAAGGTCAACAATTAATTTCAGTTCATGTAAACATTCAAAATATGCAAGTTCAGGTTGATAGCCAGCATCAACTAGCGTTTCAAATCCCGCTTTTACAAGTGCAGTCACTCCGCCGCAAAGTACAGCTTGCTCTCCGAATAAATCTGTTTCTGTTTCTTCTTTAAACGTTGTTTCTAATACACCTGCTCTCGTCGCCCCAATTCCATCTGCATATGAAAGTGCCTTTTCAGTCGCAACTCCTGTTGCATCTTGATATACTGCAAATAATGCAGGAACAGCTCCCCCTTCTGCAAACGTACGACGTACTAGATGTCCTGGACCTTTCGGTGCTACTAGAAATACGTCTACATTAGCTGGCGGTTTTACTTGATCAAAGTGAACATTAAAGCCATGTGCGAACACAAGAGAATTACCTGCCTGTAAGTTTGGTTCAATTTCAGCTTCATATACTTCTGGCTGTAATTCATCAGGTAGTAGAATCATTACTACCTCCGCTTTTTCTGCTGCTTCCGCTACTGTATATACAGAAAATCCGTCTTCTTTCGCCTTATCCCATGACTTCCCTTTCCTCAGTCCAACTACTACATCAAATCCGTTATCACGTAAATTTTGTGCATGCGCATGGCCTTGCGATCCATATCCGATGATTGCTACTTTCTTTTCCTTTAATACATTTACCGTTACGTCTTTTTCATAATAAACTTTCGCCATTTTCATTTCCCCCTATTTTTTAAATAATTATTGAATTAACATAACTTGTTTATCTTGTTTTTTCATACTACGTGTAAATGCTGTTACACCTGTTCTAGCAATTTCTTTCAAACCGTATGGACGAAGTAATTCAATTAACGCTTCTACTTTCTCCTGAGTACCTGTTACTTGCACCACCATGGAATCCTTCCCAACATCTATTACAGTGGCTCGAAATGGTTCAATTAAACTATATAATTCTGCTCTTGCTACAGACGTTGCTACTTTAATAAGTGCAAGTTCTCTAGCGATCATCGCTTCTTCTGTAATATCTGATACTTTCAGTACGTCGATTTGCTTATGAAGTTGTTTAATTAACTGCTCAACTTGCTGTTCATTTTCAACGTGTACAACAATCGTCATTCTCGAAATATCCGATGATTCCGTATGACCTACTGAAATACTTTCAATATTAAAATGTCTACGTGTCATAACACCTGTAATTCGATTTAACACACCGCTTTGATTTCGAACTGTCGCTGTTACAATTCTCTTCACCTTTTCTCCACCCCCTCCATTTGGTGAACCCCTTTCCCTGGTGCAACCATCGGCATAACCTTTTCAGATTGAAGTACGCGGCAATCAATTACGACTGGCTCTCTTAATTCAATTGCATACTGTAATTGTTGCTTTGCAAGAAGTGGGTCTTCAATACGAACACCTTTTATGCCATATGCATTGGCAAGTGCGACAAAATCTGGTTGGCATGAAAGTAAGGAGTACGAATATCGCCTATTATAAAATTCCTCTTGCCATTGTCTTACCATCCCTAAAGCTTCATTATTTAAAATAAAAACTTTAACCGGTAAAGAATGCTCTTTCAACACACTAAGTTCTTGCAAGGTCATTTGAAATCCAGCATCACCGACAATTGCAATAACTAGTTCTTCAGGCTTTGCGATTTGTGCACCTATTGCTGCTGGAAACCCGAAGCCCATTGTTCCCAATCCCCCAGAAGTTACCCATCTATCTGGGTTTTTCAATGGATAATATTGAGCTGCCCACATTTGATGTTGCCCAACATCTGTTGTTACAATCGCTTCTCCTTTCGTAATTTCGTATAGCATATCAATTGCATATTGAGGTTTAATACGTTCTGCATGTTCTTTGTAAGAAAGAGGATATTTTTCTTTTCTACTATTCAATAACGAAAGCCAATCATTGTAATTTACTTCCCCTTCTTTAAAAGTGAGTATAGCTTCTAATGCTTGCTTCGCACTCGCAACAATAGGGATTTCAGTCGGCACATTTTTCCCAATTTCCGCTGGATCAATATCTATATGTGCGACAATCGCTTCTTTAGCAAAATAAGCTAAATTCCCAGTAAGACGATCATCAAATCTTGCACCTATATTAATAAGTAAGTCACATTCATATAACGCCATATTTGCGGTGTATGAACCGTGCATTCCTCCCATCCCTAGAAATAGTTCATCATCTGGCGGAAACCCGCCAAGACCAAGTAATGTATGAACAACTGGAATATGATATTTGCGAGCAAAGCTTGTTAATTCTTTCGATGCTCTCGCATGCAATACACCTGCTCCAGCTAAAATTAATGGCTTTTTTGAGACCTCAATCGCTTGTAATAATTTGTTTATTTGTAGTAGATTCGGTTCATAATTAGGCTGGTATCCTGGTAAATCCATTTGTACGTCGCTACATCTCTCGCCTTGCTCTACTACCATATCTTTCGGAAGGTCAATTACGACTGGGCCCGGTCTTCCTGTTCTAGCGATATGAAATGCTTCTTTAATAATTCGGGGTAAATCCGATGCTTTTCGCACTTGATAATTATGTTTTGTCACCGGCATCGTAAGCCCCATAATATCTGCTTCTTGGAAAGCATCACTTCCGATTAACGTTGTTGCTACTTGCCCTGTAAATACAACAAGCGGTAATGAATCAATCATCGCGTCAGCTAAACCAGTAATAACATTTGTAGCACCCGGTCCACTTGTTGCAATTACCACTCCTGGATTCCCTGTAATTCTTGCATATCCTTCAGCAGCATGAATTGCACCTTGCTCATGCCTCGTTAAAATATGCGGGATTTCACAATCATAAAGCGCATCATATAGAGGTAAAACCGCACCACCTGGATACCCGAAAATCACTTCTACTTCTTCCTTTTCTAGCGCTTCTAACAATAGCTGTGCACCAGTTGCGAGTTTCTCTTCCGTTTTTGAAGACATTTTTCTTATAAGCCCCCTTTTTTAAACCATTTATAAAATAAAAAAATCCTACGTCCACACTCCAGCTATGTGCTGAAGGGACGAAAGATTTCGCGGTACCACCCTTCTTTGCAAGATTACTCTTGCCTCAGTGACTCGGGATATGAGTCTAGCTAATAACGGAGCTACCGTCTAAGCCTAAATAAACACTTCAGCTTAGCACTCAAGGGTGATGTTCGTCGACGTGAACCATCGGTTTCCAGCAACCACCGACTCTCTGTGAGGCTTCACAGTCAACTACTCCTCCCTATCAACGCTTTATCATGTCATAAAGAGCTATTATCCAACTTTATTTTCTTCGTAAATTTTCTCTCCATCTTCTACAACTAATTTACGGAATTCTTCTAATAAACGATTCGTATGTGGCCCTGTTCTCCCTAAACCAATCGTTCTTCCATCTACTGTCGTAACAGCAATTACTTCAGCAGCTGTTCCTGTTAAAAACACTTCATCAGCTACATATACATCGTGCCTTGTAAATAATTCTTCTCTTACGTCATATCCAAGTTTTTCGCCGATTTCTAAAATCGCGTTTCGTGTAATACCTTCTAACGCTCCAGCAGAACTTGGTGGTGTAATTAATTTATTTCCCTTCACAATAAATACGTTATCTCCAGAGCCTTCAGCTACATATCCTTGGTCATTTAACATAAGTGCTTCTTGTACTCCAGCTAGTTTCGCCTCAATGCGAACTAAAATATTATTTAAGTAATTTAAAGATTTTACTTGAGGCGATAAAACATCCGGGCGATTACGACGCGTTGCAACTGTTATAATCGGAATCCCTTTTTCATAATATTCTTGTGGAAATAAAGATAGTTGCTCTGCAATTACTACTACATTTGGTTTCGTACAAGAATCGGGATCTAATCCCAAATTCCCAGGTCCTCTTGATACAACGAGGCGGATATATCCATTAGATAGTTTGTTTTGTCGAATCGTTTCAACAACGATTTTCATTGCTTCTTCTAACGTATATGGAATTTCTAACATGATGGATTTCGCTGATTCATATAACCGGACAAGATGCTCTCTCAAACGGAAAACATTACCGCTATATACCCTAATTCCTTCGAACACTCCATCGCCATATAAATAGCCATGATCATATACTGAAACCTTTGCTTCGTCTTTTGGAACAAATTCTCCATTTAAGAAAATCCACTGCTCGTTCACTTGAAAGCGCCCCCTATGTTCTATGAGTTTTTTATTGTTTCCTAGTTTACTCTCCTTTTCAAATAAATCAAGTGAATTTTTAGAAAATTTCTAATTTTTAATCGCACGTACATCTTTGATTATATTGATTTAACAACATTGTTAACGTTTACAAAAATTCAAAAATTTTTTTTCGCCAAATTCTACTAAAAAAATATTTGTTTAAAAGAARGGTTTTCGCCAATTGATACGAATCTATTGTATTCAATAAACGGACGTCCGATTTTATAAATTCGGGAATATACAACGACTTTTGGTGAAAAAGGGGGAAAATAACAAAAATAACGCTGTCTAAAAATAACATTCATATTTTTCATTTAGTAATCATAATCCTATTTTTAAAAAACAATTTGTCAAATTGAAGGAGGAAATTAAAATGGCGTGTGTACAAATTAAAGGAACGAGACAAGAGGTAGTAGAAATGCTACAACTATTCGATCTAATGGATACGAAAGGGTTTTGTAAATTCGATAATTACGTTGAAGTAGAACCAAATGGCAGGAAACATAACAACTATACAGCTTCAATCGATATTCAATCTAATAACAGTTCAGCACAAGATACATTAAATGATCAATTCGTTAGTCAAATGCTTACTGGTGTATATAACGACTAAACAAATAATCTCTTCCTACCATCTTTTCATAAATATATGCTATGGACTTGAGCATACTAGCAACTAGATGGTAGGAGGTGAAAATTATGGCTAGAATTGGCGTTGAGAACTCTTTAACAGATGTTCAACAAGTTCTTCAGCAACAAGGACATGAAGTCGTTTCACTTAACTCTGAAAATGATGCACATGGATGCGATTGTTGCGTTGTAACCGGGCAAGATTCTAATATGATGGGTATTGCAGATGCATCGATAAAAGGATCTGTAATTAAAGCACATGGTTTAACAACAGATGAAATTTGTCAACAAGTTGAAAACCGCACTTAATCATTTTTATCACGTTATTTGCGAGCTAACATTTAACGGGAATGGTCTCACTGATTATAGTTTCAATTTATCTATAGAAAGAGGGCTCCTTTTGAAAAGGAGCCCTCTTTTTTATATTCACCTAACGGGAAAGTAACATATACTGGATGAAAGCCCTACCTCTCTCTCATCATTACGGTTCCACTGACCGCTCCTTGATTCACTAGTATACATATAAAGCTTACATATACAATTTATAGGGTTTGTTCACAAAAGTTGTTGGTAAGACTACCCGATCTTTCGCAAACTTTTCGTATTATATTCATAAGATTTATTTACTTTACACTAGCTTTAACCGAGACACGAATTAAAATTTTAACACCAATACAATAACTTGTCAACATTTTTCACAAATTTAAAACAGACATTAACGGTTTGTCTGTTTTAGAATGGAGCTTTTTCTTTTATTACATATACAACAAAACCGCTTACTAACATACATAAGCCAACTACTAAGTTTTTGATATTAATCATAAATTCCTCTCCCTTATTCCACACATCATATATATTTACAGTTCAATTATTCCGATCATCCTAAAGCGCACTTTTTCTAATATATCATAATTCCTAAAAAATGCAAGTTCACTTTTGGCGACCATTTACAAATTTATCTACAGTGCTTGGTACAGTATTTAAAGCTTTTTCAATTAAATGTGTACTACTATTAAGATGCAATACCTGTACACCGTTAGAACCAACTACTAAAAAAGCCACTGGGCTAATGGAAACCCCAGCTCCACTTCCGCCTCCAAATGGATGCCCTTGCTTGTTCTCTTTATGCTGCCCTTGTCCGCCATTATGTTTTTCAGAAATAAAATCCCCTTTAAAGTCACTTCCACCAGCTCCAAAACCAAAAGCCACTTGAGATACTGTTAATACTACATTTCCGTCAGCTGTTGAAACCGGACTTCCAACAATCGTATTTACATCTACCATCTCTTTTAAATTTGTCATTGCTGTTTTCATTAAATTTTCAATTGGATGTTCCATTATGTACTACACCCTTTCCTCATTATTCTTTTTTATACTTTCCAAAATAGAGGAAGTCATACTAAGTTTTCCTATTTTGAAAAAACATTTTTCACTTTCCGATTGGATATTACTCCCTGTACAAATTCGGATAAAAACAGTAAAGAGAAACATACTACTATTGAACCTTGTTATGAAAGGAGTCCTTACTTTGACTGAGAAATTTGATGAATATAAAAAAAGAGATCGAATAGATAGTGATTATAGTGACTATAAAGAAGAATACGCAGCTGAAGTTGCACCACAGCGTATTGATTATGATGATAAAGATAACGATGATGTAAGATCATCTGCAGCTGGATCAACTGCTGGTTTTATCGCTCTTGCTTTAGCAATATTATCACTATTCACATTCCCAACACTATTTGGTCTTGTGTCTGTTTTACTCGGTATTTACGCTTATAATCGCGGGGCTACTGTAACTGGTGGCACCGCAGCGATTATTGGCGGTATCGCTGCACTCATTGCGATTTTATTCCGAGTGGCGCTTATTGGTTTATTGTTCTCTCTTTTTTAAAAAGAAAAAGGTATCTCGCTTTATGCGGGATACCTTATCCTGTAAATACATCTTCTGATGGATATTTAATTTTTTGTTTCGCTGGTCGAGCCAAAGAGAACACAAGTGTTAACGGTCCGATTAATCCACAAAACATAACAAACATAATAATACATTTTCCAAACGCCGATAGCTTCGCAGTAATCCCCATCGTTAACCCTACTGTGCCAAACGCTGAAATTGTCTCAAATAATAACTGAATAAAACTGAAATCTTCTGTAAGCATTAATACAAATACCGCTGTAAAAATAAGTATTTGACTAGCAACGACAATTGCTAATGCTCTCGTTACTGTCGACATTTTAATCGTACGCTGAAATAAAACAAAATCCTCTTTCTTTCTAAAGAAAGAAAGAACTGATGTAATTAAAATAACAAATGTCGTTAACTTAATCCCACCGCCTGTCGATACACTTCCCGCACCAATAAACATTAATACCATCGTAAATAGTATCGATGACTCTTCCATCCCCCCATAATCTACCGTGTTAAAACCGGCTGTACGAGGTGTAATTCCTTGGAAGAACGAAGCCCATAACTTTTCATTTAAAGATAAGTGTCCCAAAGTCTTCACATTATTATATTCCAATACAAAAATCACAATCATCGCAATAACATTAAGTGCTATCGTTCCAGCAATCATGATTTTGGAGTGCAGTGATAATTTTCGGAAACTACGGCTATACCATATATCAATTAATACCGTAAACCCTAATCCTCCTATTACAATTAAAGAACAAATCCCAATATTAATAATAGGATCTCCTACATATCTTGTTAAATTATCTGGCCAAAGCGCAAAGCCAGCATTATTATATGACGCAATAACGTGAAAAATACTATAGTATAAACCTTTTCCAAAACCAAACTCTGGAATAAAGCGAATCGATAAAAAGATAACTCCAATTAGCTCAATACAAATAGAAAAAATAAAGACACGTTTCACTAATTTCACAAGACCACCAATATTTGTTTGATTAAATGCTTCTCCAATTAATAACCGGTGGCGTAAACCGATTTTTTTACCTAATACCCAAACTATTAAAATGGCAATCGTCATAAGACCGAGACCACCCGTTTGAATTAAAAACATAATAACAATTTCACCAAACATCGTAAACGTACTTGCAGTATCTACAACACCTAAACCGGTTACAGTCGCTGCCGACGTAGCTGTAAAGAAAGCATCTACCCAACTAATATGTACTTTCGTTGCAAACGGTAACTTTAATAACAATCCTCCGACCACAATTAAACAAAAAAATCCTAATGCTAAAATTTGTGGTGGATTTAATCGTACAAGGCGATTATACAACCCTTGTTTTTTTGCTACTTCCATATCACTAACTCCCTTTATCAAGTGAAGCTTTTATCCCCTCATAAATAAAGACTCTTTAAGAGCCTACAAGTAGCGGGATAAACCTTATATTCTTATAATATAGTTGAGCATAATCCTTTTTTTCATAGATTTCAACTTTTATTTATATTCAGATTCCTATCGTTTTACAAAAGAATATTCTCTATTATATCTCCACTTATACTATAACTCTTACAACAACTATTTTATCCCTTTTCAAATTCCTCTCTCTTTCACTCCAWGTTCACAYSWRGGTCACATCTACCTTTTATAGTATACGTATCGGAGCTATTCCTCCCTAATTTATAAGACATTCCCCAGTGTCTTTGAATAGCTTCCATCCCTAATTAAATTGACATAAATTGTCCCCTTCCCTTGACCATCCTATATGTGATGGTCTTATTTTTTTRTTCTCTCTTTCTTCTTACTTAAAACTCCCTCTCTCTTTCACTCYATGTTCACATCTAGGTCACATCTAYCTTTTATAGTATACGTATCGGAGCTGTTCCTCCCTAATTTATAAGACATTCCCCAGTGTCTTGAAYAGCTTTCCATCCCTAATTAAATTGACATAAATTGTCCCCTTCCCTATAGACCATCATGTGATGGTCTATTTTATTTTCCAAATACATAATTTAACTCTCTTCGCTTATTTCAGCAATTAGCTATGGTTGTATTAACTGCTGTACTAGCTAGTATCGGTACTGCAGGTGTACCAGGTGTTGGACTAGTAATGCTTACGATGGTTTTAAATTAAGTAAATCTACCAGTAGAGGGTATTGCTTTAATTATCGGTATTGACCGCATTCTAGACATGTCTAGAATGCGGTCAATATTTCTGGCGATGCAATTTGTGCAATGATTGTTTCAAAATCAGAAGAAAAATATAATACGGATCAATCTGCAGCATCTTAAATCAAAAAGGAGTGAAATGGGTCACTCCTTTTTTGATTTGCTTCCTTTTTTCGAACGATATTCTTTTCCTTTGTTATCATTACCTGTTTCAAATTCAGCACTAAACTCCTGCTGGAATTGCCCTGATTTTGGTGAACCTTGATTTCCACTTCCTTGACTACCATTACGATTCGTCATATTTCCCCCTCCTTCCTTTATTAGTAGTATGGCGCTCTATCTTTTTTCATACACATTTTATTTTTTATCATCTATTACACACAGAAGAAGACCTTCCATATATGAGGAAGGTCTTCTTCTGTGTTAAGTAAGCGTTTTCTTGTTTGTAACTACTTAAATAAGTTTTTTAGAAATAGATATCATTACATTCATTTCTTCTTCTGAAAGTGAGGAGAATCTTTCTTGTAAATATTTCTTTTTCTCACCTTCCATTTTCGCAACTAAATCTTTCCCTTGTTCTGTAATCTCTAAATATACAACTCGGCGATCTGATGTAGAACGTGAACGAGTTACAAAGCCTTTATTAATTAATTTTTCTGTAACAGCTGTAATATGACTATTCGACASATTTAATTCATTAGCTACACGTGATACCATTTCTTTATTCGTACGATTCAATATTCTAAGGACGATGAACTCATTCCACGGTATGTAACCACCAAATATTTTTCCAATATCATTACGCAACGTGCGAAACATAGAAAAAACATTTGTCGATAGTTCTTCCATTAATTGCTCTCTATTTTGAGACAACTTTGACAGCCCCTTTTATTTCATTTAGTTAAATAAAAACCTTATTAATAATTTTACATGAAATCTTACTTTTTGTCACCTTATTTTCCCATAATTCGTACTTTTTTAATATATATTTCATGTTACAATGAAGTTAATTTCCAGAAAAAGGAGTTGGAATAGTGAGTGAAGAAGACAAGTTTTCTAATCTCAGTCTAAAAGATAAGACTATTATTATTGGTTTTGTTATTCTTATTCTCATTATATTCTTTGCATTTATATTCTTTGTATATGTAGGAATCTTTCAAATCACAGGTATAGAATATTCATCACGAACAGCTCTACTACTCTTTTTTTTACTTATCCTTTTCTTAGATGGTCTTACATATTTTATATTCATTTTCTTTAAAGTACTCCTACATCCAATGATGACAAGTATGCCTAATTGGCTCTCGATTGCTCTTCTCTCCATTATTGAAATTACGTTAGATTGGTTCGTCATTCATACCGCTGACGACTGGATAGAGAGCGTACAAATGTCAAATACAGCTGAATTATATGTCGCACTATTCCTTTTCACACTAAATACATTATTAAGTGATAAGAAAGAGTAAGAATACAAGCTTTTCTATATAAAAATTGGTACAATAAAAACAAATCATACTAAAGAGGTGTTACTTATGAACTTACAACAATGGGCTGATAAAGGTATGTCCTTTGATACATATGTGAATGAAATGAAAGTAAACCAATACGAGCTACTACACATTTACAATAACTTTTTAATTCCAAATGAATTACTTCCTGTATTAGAAAAACGCCAAAATGACGGCTGGCGCGTTATCGTATTAACAGCTGATTGGTGTGGTGACGCTCTTTTATGCGTACCTGTTATGAAACGAATTTCTGAAGTTGCAAATATCGATATGCGATTATTAATTCGTGATGAAAACTTAGAATTAATGGATCAATACTTAACAAACGGAACTGCACGTGCGATTCCAATCTTTATTTTCATTGATAAAGATGGAAATGAACAAGCCGTCTTTGGACCACGCGCTCCAAAAGTACAAGAATTAGTAACTTCCATGCGTGCTACATTGCCTGAAAAAGAAGATCCAACATTCGAGGAAAAACAAAAAGAAATGTACGCTAATTTCCGTGCTACATTAGCTGATGATACTTCTCTTTGGGAACATGTAATGGAAAGCATGATTGAGAAAGTAGTAAAATAAAAAACCTGCCGATTTCGGCAGGTTTTTTTTATTACATAATGAAGAAATAGAATACCGCAGCTAAAATGAAACGGTAATAAGCGAACGGTGTTAGTTTTACACGACCTAACAATTTTAAGAATGAAACAATTGCAAGCATCGCAACAACGAATGCTGTAATAAATCCAGTTGCAAATAACGGTATATCAGCTACGCTTAATATATCCCAGCTTTTAATTAAATCTAAGGCACTTGCAGCTACCATCATTGGCACCGCTAAAATAAATGTATATTCCGCTGCCGCTGTATGCGAAACACGTGCTAATAAACCACCACTTATTGTAGAACCAGAACGAGAAAATCCTGGCCAAAGTGCTAAAC
>NZ_JBFUIN010000052.1:0-16805 GCF_056401855.1 Bacillus sp. P4_D3 | reverse complement strand
TAAGAAACCGTAACGGAATCCGTAATGAACAACACCGTCCACTGTTGTTTTAAATAAATTTTCTGATAAAAATCCGCAAACGAGTGGAGCTAAAAATGAACCGACGTTAATACCCATATAGAATATTGTAAATGCACTATCACGTTTTGGATCGTGCTCTTCGTATAATTCTCCAACAAGTGTAGAGATATTCGGTTTGAAGAATCCATTACCGATAATAATAAGCGCTAATCCGAGGTATAGACCGGCTTGGTTTTGCAAGGCAAATAGTGTAAGGTTACCGATTGCCATTGTTATACCACCAATTGTGATGGCTTTTCGTTTACCTAGAAAACGGTCTGTTAAGTATCCACCGATCAATGGTGTGAAATAACAAGCACCAGTATAAAATCCGTAAATAGAGAGTGCCCAAGCGGGACTAAACCCAAGACCACCACTTACTAAAGCTGTTGTTAAATATAATGTTAATAATCCTCGTAATCCATAGTAACTAAACCTTTCCCACATTTCTGTAAAGAAGAGTAAGTATAAACCGGGAGGATGTTTCTTTTTTCTTTGTTGTTCTCTTTCTAGTTGCATCGTTGATTCCATGTGATTTTTCCTCCTGACACAAACAAAAAACAAAGTTAATAGTTTTGTATATTTAATATTTTACTTTATTAACTATTAAAAGTCAATAAAGGTTGATTTTTCAGAAGAAATTGGAAAAGGGAAGTAGATATAGAATGGGTGTTTCTTTTGTGGTAGACTATGGACTATGTTTTCTTTGTAAGGAAGCGGATTATCGCGTTTTTCCTACGTGTGGAATAGATCTCATGCGAGATGAAATTGAAGAAGGAGAAAGAAATGAAATTGTTACAGAAAAAAGAAATTTTGCTTATTAGTCTTATGTTATTCTCTATGTTCTTTGGAGCGGGAAATCTTATATTCCCACCTTTCCTTGGATACGAAGCGGGAGAGCATGTGTGGATTGCATTGCTAGGTTTTATTATGTCAGCAACAGGGCTTCCGATATTAGGTGTTATCGCTATTGCGAAAGCAGGGAGCTTTCAAACGTTAGCGGGCAGGGTTCATTCTTCATTTGCAATTATTTTTCCATGTATTGTGTACTTATTTATTGGACCAGGTCTTGGTATACCACGTGCAGGAAGTTTAGCTTTTGAAATGGGACCAGGTCAGTTGTTCCCAGAAGCGGGTAGCGTAGTTTTGTTATTGTACACGGCTATTTTCTTTAGCATTGTTTACTGGTTAAGTTTATCTCCGTCCAAATTAATGGGCTTGTTTGGAAAGGTGTTAACGCCTTTATTATTATGTATGATTGCCATTATATTTATAAAAAGTATGTTTACATCAGTAGGCGGTGTGAAAGAGCCTACAGGAAATTATGGACAAGCTCCTATGTTTCAAGGATTTTTAGATGGTTATTTAACGATGGATGCATTAGCGGCTTTAATCTTTGGGATTGTTATTGCAAATGCTCTGCGTGCAAAAGGTGTAGAGGATGATAAAGGTTTAGCGAAATATATGAGCATTGCTGGTATTGGAGCAGGGCTTTTATTATCTATTATTTATGTCATTCTTGGATATGTTGGCTCAATTAGTGGTTCATTGGGTACATTTGATAACGGTGCGAAAGTGTTAGCACAAGTTATGACGACATTATTTGGACAAGGTGGGTTAGTTTTATTAGGTCTTATTTTTACTGTCGCTTGTCTATGCGTTTCCATAGGACTTGTTACGTCTTGTAGTCAATTTTTCGCAAGTGTATTTCCGAAAGTATCTTATAAAGCTTGGGCATTTATATTAAGTTTTGTTAGTATGGTTTTAGCTAATTTAGGATTAACGCAAATTTTAAAAGTATCGGTACCGATTCTTGGATTTATTTATCCAGTTGCACTAACGCTTATTATTTTAGGGTTATTCCATAAGTATATTGGAAAGTATGTATACGTATATTCGGTAACGATTGGGCTCGTAGCGGCATTTAGTGCGATTGATGTTTTAAACAAAAGTGTACTGATGAATAAATGGACACCACTACTAAAAATGCTTCCGTTTTATACAGAAGGTGTAGGATGGATTGTTCCGGCATTTGTAGGTGTCTGCCTCGGTGTAATTGTTAGTATCGCTATAAATAAGAAGAAATAAGTAAGAGGTGTTTTCCTATTTGGGAAAACACCTTTCTTTTTTTGGAAAAATAGTATTGAACATGAATAGACTAAGAGTATGATAAAGGTAATTGGTAATATATAGGTCAAGTGAAAAATCGATGATGAGGGGGATTGTATGAAGGAGGATTTAAATAAGAAAATAGAAGCGCTCGAAACGGCAATTGAAACGATGCAAGAGACACTTTATGAATTGAAAGCGAAACAAAGAAAAATAGAAGTAGATAAAGTTCAACAAAATGTTAATAAGGAAAAGAAAGAATATATTGAAGCAGTAAGTAATGAAAAGTTACAAGAAGATGTTGTTAAGAAGAGGGAGTCCATGCAAGATCCAGAGGTGAAACAAGTAGATATATCTGCATTTAAACCAGAACCATTTAATATTATAAAGTTTTGTCAAACATGGTTACCACGCATATTTGTCGGTATTATGCTACTTGGCGTTATTTGGTTATTTAAAGCAGGGGTAAATGCCGGATTGTTAACACCAGCGATACGGGTTGTGTTTGGCATCGTACTATCTGCCGGTTTGTATTATGTAGGAGATATACAAATTAAAAGAGAGCGGCAAGCGTTAGGGTTAGTATTAGCTGGAGGAAGTATTACGGGAATTGTTTTAACAACGTTTGCGGCACATTATTTATATGAATTTATTCCTGCAAGTATTGCGTTTATTTGCAACATTATATGGATTATTTTAGGGATTTATTTAGCGAAAAGGTATAGATCGGAATACCTCGCTATTTTCGTGGCAGTGGGAGCATTTTTTGTTCCTTTCTTGTTAAATAGTACGACTCCTAATACGTATATTTTCTTTAGTTATGAGACGATATTAACAATTAGTCTATTATGGTATGCATTGAGAAACCGTTATAAGTACTTGTATATGATTTCTTATGTTGTGGCGGCAATTGTCCTATTTGTCTTCTTTGCTGTTATGTCAATATTAGTAGAGAATGTGCAAGTACAGTTAACAGTTGTATACGGCGCAATTCATTTACTATTATTTTGGCATATGTTTTCGGAGAGAAGTTTTATACAAGAAGCAAGATTGGCGATATTTAGTGCGAATGCAGTTTTCTTTATTTTAGCCATTTCTCAAATTCCTGAATTTACAACGTGGGGATTAGTTATAAGTGCATTCGTGCATGTTGTTATGTTCGCACTTGAATATAGGAAGAATAAACATTCTGTATTTACAAATCTAATATTTGGCTTTGCAATGGGGTCATTTAGTTTAGCGATTTTATACGAGTACAGTTTGGTGAATGCAGCAATCGTATTATTGTTACAAGGTTTCCTCGGTATGGTTACTGCTATTAAAGTAAAGCAAAATATTAAATTGTATGTAAGTGCAACGATTTATGCGATTGGAATGGTGCAGACGATTTTTAGCCCGTTTGATCAGTTCATTTCGGCAGGATTTGTCGCTCATATTATTTTGATAGGAACGTTCTATTATTGCATGAGACAAGCGAAAGAAGTGTTAGCGAGTTTTGGTAAATATGTTTATTCCATAGCGCTCTACTCGTTAATGGTCATTGTATTTATTACAATTACTAGGATCGGTGAAGTTCTTTCTACAGATGGAAGTATAATTAGCGTATCTGTATCGTTATTATGGATGGTATATGCGTTATTTGCAGTTTGGTTTGGCCGTTATAGACAGATGAACGAAATATTATATGCTGGCTTAGTCGTATTAGTAGTAACAGTAGGGAAGTTATTCCTTCTCGACCTACCAGAGGTGTCGATGATGATTAGGGCGGTGTTATTCTTAATCGTTGGTAGTATAGGTATCGTTATTTCAAGAATGTTTTTCTCAAAAGAAGAGAAGTGAAAAAAAAGGCAATCCATATGTGGATTGCCTTTTACTGTACTTTACTTCTTACCAATCGTTACAGTTTCACTATATTTCGCTGTCGTATTTTGACGTAGACGAAGTGTTGCTTGTCCAGTTGTATTTGGATCAAGTTGTACATTCACAATTTTTTCAGCAGATCCTTGGTTATTTGTGATGAAAGAGAATGCACTGCTATATCCGAAAGAAGATGGCCAAGTGCCATTTGTATTTTGAACTTTTGCCACCTGTGTTCCGCCAGTTGTGAAGATACCTAAAGAATAATTATTGTACGTTGTATTTGGTAATAAGTTATTTACTTGAATCTTCAGTTGGAACACCTCATTGTTTGGTAGAATGCTAGGGTGCGTAATTACGTAATCACTCGTTGTCACTGCACCGTTATAGCCGTATGAACCTGGTTTGAAAGTATTTGTATTGAACCACTGGTAACCTTGACTTGGTGCGCTCCAAGGTTCTGGTTGTGGTTCTGTTGATAAACTTGGTTGTTCAAATGTTTGTAGAGCTGTAGGTGCATCAAGCTGTAAACCACTCACTTGATCTAAGCTTGTAAATGTTTCTTGCTTCGCTAACCAATTCACGATGTTTTCTAATAGAACAGCATCGTTTTCTTCTTTATAACCATCATAAGTTTTCTTTGATTGACCTGAATCTTCACGAACATATTTTGGCGTAGCATCTTCAACAGGAGAAGAATCACCAATAAAGGCTGCTTTTCCAAGGCCAATTTTCGAAATAGCAGCATAAGGACCCTCTGCAACGCCACCACCGTTATAAACGCCGCTATCAACAGCGTTATTCCATTTTGATGGATTTTCTGGAAGATATACAAGGCCTTTCGCTAGTTTTGGATTTGTAATCGCAAGAGTAGAGCCGGCATGCATTGCTACAGATGAAACGCCAGTTGTAATTCCGAATGATTGTGCAGGTGAGACAATATTTTTAGCTGAAACATCACCAAGTGCGTTATAGCGGAAACGAATACCGAAATTATCGGATAGCCAATCAGAGCTTTCGACTCCTTGCATAGCCTGTGAATTTACTTCGTCACTAGACATGCCTTTTGCTGGATTATCCCATGCACCGCGTCTATAGCCATTGAACACTTCTGAGGAGTCCCAGCGGTTTTTATTACGATCTGCATTATAATGATCGGCAATGAAGAAGATACTTCCGCCATTTTTTACGTATTGTAACATTGCATCTTGTTCAGATTTTTTGTAAGGAATATTGGCTTCTGGAACGATAAACACATTGTAGTTTTTTAAATCTTCGTATGTAATAGGTGCTGATTTACGAAGTTCTTTTACATGATATCCGTTTTGGGCAATGCCATTTCCGAAATCAGAAAAACCGCCATCAATAACCCAGTCAGCTGTCCCGGCAGTTTGACCGTGCGTATTATCGAATAATACTTTTTTCCCATTGTTTTGATTTGCAATTTTCGCAGCAATTTCAGGAGCTGGATCTACAGAGCTTTCGGCATAAGTAGATGGAACATAAGCGCTTCCTAAACTGATTGTAATTGCTGTTGCTAAAGAAAATTGAACCCATTTTTTATTCTTCATAGAAGAATCCCCCTAATAATAAATATATGTGCTTTAATAATGTAATTTATTTTTCTGTAAAAATAAAGATAGAAAATATTAAATAGTGTAAAGATAACGTTAATTAGATTGAGAAATATTTGTGTGAATAATGAAAAAATCTCTCCCTAGTAAAGTAGGAAGAGATCGTGGACTTAACTAATTTTTGAATTAGATGATTCATCAAGTTTATGGAACCCTTTCATGTAATACACGATAGCTAAGCCGATAAGCCAAATTGGCCCGACGATTAATGCGATTCGTGTATCTTCTGAATAGGCCATTATACCCAGTACAAGTACAAGGAAGCCGAGTGAGAAATATGAACTCAATGGGTGTAAAGGCATTTTATATGCTAGCTTATCCTTTTTATTAGTTTGTAACCCTTTACGGAATTTAATTTGAGCGACTAATATAATACCCCAAGTCCAAATTGCCCCGAAAGTTGAAATACTAGTTAGCCATGTAAACACTTTTGCAGGAACAAGATAGTTTAATATAACGCCAACGAGTAAAACGATTGCTGTTGCGATAATTCCTTGACTCGGAATACCATTTTTATTTAAACGACCGAATCTTTCGGGTGCTTTCTTTTGTTGTGCTAATGTAAATAGCATACGGCCTGTACTAAACAAACCACCGTTACAAGAAGAAAGAGCTGCTGTTAACACAACAAAGTTAATAATGCCCGCTGCCTTTGCGATACCAATTTGCTGGAATGTTAGCACGAAGGGACTTCCTTTTTCGCCAAGTTCGTTCCAAGGGTAAATTGCCATCATAACGAATAGAGCTCCAACGTAGAATATTAAAATTCTCCAAAATACGTTATCAATTGCTTTTGCGAGTGTCTTTTTCGGATTTTGAGCCTCACCAGCTGTAACTCCGATAAGTTCGACTCCTAAATAAGCGAATAATACCATTTGTAAGGAAAGTAATAATCCAGAGAAGCCATTTGGGAACCAGCCCCCATGTTCCCAAAGATTTGAAATACCAGTTGCAACGCCGCCATTTCCAAATCCGAATAGAATAATACCAAAGCCAATCACTATCATACAGATAATTGTGACAATTTTGATGAGAGCAAACCAAAACTCAAGTTCTCCAAATACTTTCACAGATAAGAAGTTGAAAGCACTCATTAATAAAAGAGCTAGTAATGCCCAAGTCCAGCGCGGGATATCAGGGAACCAGTACTGCATGTAAATGCCTGCTGCTGTAATTTCCGCCATACAAGTAACAACCCATAAAAACCAGTAATTCCAGCCTGTAATATACCCAGCTAGTGGGCTGATGTAATCATTTGCATATTTACTAAAAGAGCCAGCAACCGGTTGTTCAATTGCCATTTCTCCGAGTGCGCGCATAATGAAGAAAATAACGAGTCCGGCAATCATATAGCCTAGTAAAATAGATGGGCCAGCTAGTTTAATAGCGGAAGCTGATCCTAAAAATAGTCCAACGCCAATAGCTGAACCGAGAGACATTAAAGTAATATGCCTTTGTTTTAAGCCACGGTTTAAATTTTCAGATTTGTTTGTTTGCTGCATAAGAAGAATACCCCCTGTAGAGTGAACAATATTTGAATGAATCCACTAAATATTTAACTATTTCAAATTATAAAACATTTCTATCTGTTATGCTACAAAAATAATCATAATACACTGTACTACATCTGTATTTGTCAGACTTAAACTTAAAATTCTAACTATTAGAGAATATATTGACTCTTCTTTTTATTGATTGTTAAGATTAAGTATTACATTTTCTCACATACTAATAAGAAAAGAATGTGTGATAATAATTCAAGTGTAGGAAGGGTACATAAGTATGTTTCAATTACAAAAGTATAACACTTCTGTGAAGCAAGAAATTTTAGCTGGCATCACAACTTTTTTTACATTTGCGTATATTCTTGTCATCAATCCGAAAATATTATCTGATGCAGGTGTACCATTTGATCAAGCATTTACAGCAACTATTATTGCGACAGTTGTTGGAACGCTATGTATGGCGTTTTTAGCTAACTATCCAATTGTTATTGCTCCAGCTATGGGAATGAATGCATATTTTGCTTATTCTGTTGTTCAACAGGCAGAGGGGATTACATATGTCATTGCGTTTTCGGCAGTATTTGTAACAGGTATTATTTTTCTTTTATTATCTTTCACCTCGTTTAGGCAAAAGCTAATTGTCGCAATTCCTGACAGTTTAAAACATGCAATTGCAGGTGGAATCGGATTATTTATTGCTTTTATTGGATTGCGACTTTCGGGTATTATCGTTGACCATCCATCTAACTTAGTTACAATCGGAGACTTTCATTCACCGGCTGTTATTTTAACAATAGTTGGTTTAGTGTTAGCGGCGGTATTAATGGTATTACGTGTTAGTGGTGCATTGTTTATTAGTATGATTGTGACAGGGATTATTGCTTTCTTTACAGGGCAATTAAAGTTTGAAAATAACATTGTCGCAATGCCACATTTACCAGAAGGAATTATTGTTTCAAACCCTATCAATGCATTTTCAGATGTAATTCAATACGGTTTATATGGGGTTATTTTTTCATTCTTACTTGTACTTTTATTTGATACAACAGGTGCGTTACTTGGTTTAATTAAACAAGCAGGTTTAAATACAGATAACACTGAAAAGCGCTTTGGTAAGGCGTTCATTGCAGATGCAATTGGCGGGACGACAGGTTCTATCTTTGGGACAAGCCCGACAGCAGCGACAATTGAATCGTCAGCTGGAATTGCGGCAGGTGGTAAAACTGGATTGACAGGTATTGTAGTAGTTTGTTTAACGATTATAACGGCATTCTTTAGCCCTGTTATTGCTTCTTTATCAAATGTAGCGGCTATTACAGCCCCATCACTAATTATAGTAGGGAGTTTAATGGCACAAAGCATTCGTGATATTAATTGGGATGAGTTTGAAGATGCATTACCAGCATTTTTAATTTTCGTTGGTATTCCGTTAACATCTAGTATTGCGAATGGAATTGCAATCGGATTTTTAGTGTATCCAATCTTAAAGATTGTGAAGGGAAAAGGGATGGAAGTACATCCGTTACTATACTTATTTACAATTTTATTTGGATGTCATTTATTCTTATAATATAGATATAGAAAGAGGGCTTCTTATGAGAGGCTCTTTTTTTGTGTATAATAAAGTGAAACTATAAGCAGTGGGGCTTTTGTTTATCCCCACTGCTTATTAGCCTTCACCAATCGGGCGTTTACGGGCAGCAGGGCTCCCACCTAACTTCTTTGCTCCAGCCGAATTTTGAGGTGGGAGTTTTACTGCCCACAAATAGCGAGATAAGGTGAAAATTAAACCGAATTTGTAAAGTATAAATTACTTAATGACATATATATGTTACAATAAAGATAGAGGAGGAACATGAATGGCTGTAAGTAAAATAAAAGTCGCGCGTGTTCAGTTAGATTTAACACAGCAACAATTAGCAGAAAAAGTAGGCGTTACAAGGCAAACGATTAGTTTAATTGAGAAGGGGAAATACAATCCGTCTTTAGATTTATGTATGAAAATTTGTTATGCGGTAGATAAAACATTGAATGATTTGTTTTGGGAGGAAAAGGAGTGATAGGGTGAAAATTGTGAAAGATGAACGTTTAATGATAGAAGGGTTAAAACATATTAGGCTAGCTTTCATCTTACAAAATATCGTCATACTAGGTGTTGTCTTTTACCGTTACGTCTTGCAAGGGGCAGGTTATGAAAGTGTTTCGGATTTATTAATGGTATTTATGGGCGGGATAATAGTTATTAACTTTTTAAACTTAAAAAATTCGGTGGAAGTGTATGAGCATACAGGGGGAGTATCTCGTAGTTATTTCATGAAGCTATTATTCATTCCAGTAGGTATTGTTATTGGTATTTTAGCTATTTGTATCATTGTAACACCGGATATTTCGATAAAGGAAATTAGTATAACAGGACTTATTATGTTTGCTTGCTTTTTAATTCCTAGTTTGTTTATATACATATATATGAAAAAAATAAAAAGTGAAGATGAAATATAAGAAAAGCTTTCTGCATATTGCAGAAAGCTTTTCTTATATTTCTTTATACATTACTTTATGGAGTCCTATTGGATCAATCTCGAAGATTTCACCATGCTCATGGAAACCTAATCCTTTGTAATAATCCGCTACGGTAATTCGGGCATTACACCATAGAATATTTGCTTCGCGTTCTTGGAGGACTTGTTCAGCTTTACGGATTAAGGAAGTGCCAGCATGCTGGTTTCGGAAATTAGGTAATGTTGCCATTCCTCGTAGACGATAATGGGTACCAGCTTGTAAGGCAGGGTATAGTTCTTTTGAAAAGGAGGCGATGCTAACAAGTTCATCATGTAGAAATGCACCTAAGTGGAAGGAGTCTATTTCGTAATCTGAATCGTATTTACAATCTTCTAATGATTGATTGGGACGCAAAATCTTTTGGCGTAATAAGTATGTTTCAGATGCATCAATATGTTTCACTGTAATCATAATATCATCCTTTCTTATAAGCCTTTTTCTATAAGTTGTAAGAAGAAATATGCGGGTGCGACGAGAAGTCCTAGTATGCTAGCGGTTCCGAGAAGGAGTGAAAGTAAGAGACAAAAGTACTTAATTCCATTCGATTTTTTCCATCCGTAGCTACAAATTTCAATGCTAATACCGATGAGAATAATGGCGACGAGTACTTCTGCTAATAATAAGAGAGCTAAAGTTGAAATAGACATAATGTTATTCATCCCCATAATACGTGATAGTAACATTTTACCATATGAAAATGAAAAAATGCCCCTCATTTATGTGAGGGGCATTTTCTACTCTAATATATTTTTCATTGTATCAATATGTTCTTTTGAACCCGTTACAAGTAAAGTATCGCCATACTGTAACTTCGTATCACCATGTGGTATTAATGCTTTATTACCACGGTAAATTTGAATGACAAGTACATCACCTAAAAACGGAAGGCGACGAAGTGCTAAGCCGTTATATTTATTACTTCGTAGTGCAACCTCACGCACCGTTTCATTTGCTGTTGTAATTAAGCGAACGAGACTTGGTTTATCAATAAGTGCACGTAATAAAATACGTGTAGAGTTAATAGTCGAGAATACAGCGATATGTTCTTGAGTCGCCTTTTCTTGTAGAAGGGGATCTTCTACACTTGCGATGACGTGTTCAACACCTAATTCTTTTGCGTGTTCTGCTAATAATAAGTTTTGTTCATCATCACTTGTCGCAACAACAACACGGTCTGCTTCGAAAGCTTTTTGTTCCATTAAAGATTGAATAGTAATCTCATCTAATTTTACAATAGGGAAGTCATGAGATTTCGCTTCCTCATCATTTATTTTATTTTGACGTATCATATATAGTGTTACGTCATACTCTTCACGTTTTAAATCAAGTGATAGCGGAAGGGTAATTCTGCTTGCACCAATAATAGATACTTTCGGTTTTGGTGTTTCCACTTTTGGAAACATCTTGTTAAATAATATAGGTGCAAAAATACAAGTAATAACTGCGCTTAAAATAAGAGATGCTGATAAACTTGGGCTAATGATGCCTAGCTTTTCACCGATTTGTGCAGCCGCAATAACTAAAGAAAGTGTTGATGTTAACAAAATAGCACTTCCGAGTACGATATTGCGTGGGTACCATTTTCGTAAGACGAGTGATGGCAACAGTTTTGAAATAAAGAGTCCCACAATTAGAATTGGGATCATTAGCATACTAGAAGGCTCTTTAAAAATAGACCATACTTCTAGATTTACACCAACCATTACGAAGAAAATAGGGATGAAGAAACCATATCCGATGGAATCAAGTTTTTCAACCATATCTTCATTTGGTGATAATAAAGATACGAGTACACCTGCTAAAAAGGCTCCCAAAATATTTTCTGCCCCAACAGATTCAGATAATCCAACTAATATTAAGATAAGTGCAAAAACAGCTCGTGTATCAATTTGTACACTACCGGCTTTTAGGCTTTCTAGGTATGGAATATTTTTAAAACGTCTTGCGACAAAGTAAATTACAATACCAGCACCGAATAGAAGAAGTAGAAGCCACATACTTTGGCCACTTTCGGAATTTAATCCGACGAATACCGCGAGTAAAATCATTGTAACTAAGTCTGCAATAACAGCGACTAATAAAATGATTTGCCCGATTGCGGTTTTTCCTAAGTTATTTTCTTTTAATGTGGGCACAACGACACCTAAAGAAATAGTTGAAATAATTAAAGTCATGAACATGGCATTGTCTACGAATCCTAGCCATACGAATAGTAATGATAGGGCATAAGATAAAATGAAAATAAATAAGAAGATAATGCTTGCTGCTTGGAATGTGTTTGGTTCGTTTGTCGTATTCTTTTTCCCTTTTTGCTTAAAGATCGAAAAGTCAATTTCTAAACCACTTAAAAACATTAGGAAGATAAACCCTAGTGTTGATAAGACTTGAAGCCACATATCTGGCTCAATGATGTTAAATCCACTTTTA
Organism: Bacillus sp. P4_D3; assembly: GCF_056401855.1. NCBI lineage: Bacteria > Bacillati > Bacillota > Bacilli > Caryophanales > Bacillaceae > Bacillus > Bacillus sp. P4_D3. The sequence continues at coordinate 4,654 of NZ_JBFUIN010000052.1, read as the reverse complement.
CCTACAAAGATTCCTGCGATAATTTCTGCAACAACGACAGGAAGTGCTTTTAATTTAAAGCGCTGTAACAAAAGGGGAACGAAAAACGTGATTGCGACAACAACCATCAGTGATAGAACAGAAGAATGATGTTCCACTGCGTTCTCTCCCTTCAAATAAATATAGTACCTATTTAGCCATATAATAGGTAGAAAAGCAACGCATATGGATTCGATTTCATAAAGAAAGAGTTTTCTTAACATTTGTCATAATAAGTATATTTTTCATGATTTTGTTGTTAATTCCGTAATGTGGATGTAATAGGGGGAGAGAATAAAAAAAGACTGCCGAGGAATCTCAGCAGTCTTTTTCATGCAAATTACATTGAGAAGAAAATCCATACAGTAAGACCAACTGTTGCAATTGCAACGAAGAAACTGTATATCATTGTAAGGATTTGAATGCTTCCTTCTCCTTCTTTTAAGTGCATGAACATAATTAATTGTAATAACGCTTGCGCAACTGCCATGATGATGATAGTTGTTAATATCGTTGAAAGTGGCAGGTTTGTGTAAAGTGCCACGTATAACGCTAGAAACGTTAGTGCAAGCGATAAAATAAATCCGAAAACGTGTGACCATGGGAATCCGCTATGCGCATTTGCTTGATTGTTATTTTGATCCATTTACGCCACCATCCCGTTCAAGTAAACTAGTGTGTAAATAAAGACCCAAACAAGATCAAGGAAATGCCAGTATAAGCTGATAATAAATACTTTACGAGCTGTAACTGGTGTTAAACCTCGTTTTAAAATTTGGATAATAACACAAGTTGCCCAAATGATACCACCTGTTACGTGGGCACCATGCGTTCCAAGAAGAACGAAGAATGCAGATAAGAAGGCACTTGTTTGAATAGTTGCGCCTTCACCAACGTACAAAATGAATTCTTCAATTTCAAAGAATAGGAAGCCTGCACCTAAAAGTAAAGTCAGGATAAACCAAGCTAACATTCCTTTTTGATTGTGTTTACGCATTTCGTGAATTGCGATACCACATGTAAAACTACTTGTTAAAAGTAACAGTGTTTGAATTAAAAGTGTTTTAACTTCAAACAATTGCGCTGGTGTTGGGCCATCAGCCGTACGACCAGCAAGGACTAGATAAGAGGCGAAAAGTGTTGCGAACAGCATAATTTCAGCCCCAAGAAAAATCCAGAATCCTAGGATATTCAATCTGCTTTGTTCAGATTGATATTCCAAAGGTAAGCTTTTATCTAAAGCCGCCATGTCATTTCACCTCTCATGCTATATGTTCTGTTTCTTTAATTTCTTCAATGCTTACGTAGTAGCCATCATCATAATCGAATGAACGATAGATTAAGCAACCTAAAATACCAATACCACCGATTGCTGCAATCCAGAACCAGCTAAATACTAATGCAAAACCTGCAAGACCGAAGAATGCAGACATAATAATAGGCACACCAGAATTACTTGGCATGTGAATTGGTTTTAATTCATCTGCTGTTGGTGTAATTGTTTCTCCACGTTTTTTCATGAACCAGAAAGCATCAGCTTCTTTAATTTCAGGAAGTTTCGCGAAGTTGTAATGTTGTACAGGAGAGTGAGTTGCCCATTCAAGTGTACGGCCATCCCATGGATCTCCAGTTGTGTCACGTTCACCGTGACGTGCACTCCAAATTACGTTGTAACAAAGAATTACGAATCCGATACCCATCATTACTGCGCCGACAGATGCGATTTGGTTCAACCAACCCCATCCAAGGCTTTCAGAGTAAGTGTACATACGACGAGTCATACCATCTAAACCTAGGAAGTACATTGGGAAGAAACAGATGTTAAATCCGCTCATAAAGATCCAGAATGTCCATTTACCAAGGCGTTCATTTAGCATATGACCTGTCATTTTTGGATACCAGAATGTGAATCCAGCAAGCATAGCGAATACTGTACCTGCGATTAATACGTAGTGGAAATGAGCGACTAGGAAGTAGCTGTTATGGTATTGATAATCAGCTGCTGCCATTCCAAGCATAACCCCTGTAACTCCACCAACTACGAAGTTTGGAATAAATGCCAATGACCAAAGCATTGGAACTGTAAAACGAATACGTCCTTTATACAGCGTAAACAACCAGTTAAATATTTTAACACCGGTTGGAATCGAAATCGCCATTGTCGAAATCGAGAAGAACGAGTTAACCGCTGGACCTGCACCCATCGTGAAGAAGTGATGAAGCCATACGACGAAACTTAGTAAAGAAATTGCAACCATTGAGTATACCATCGCACTGTAACCGAATAGACGTTTACGTGAGAATGTACTAATGATTTCAGAGAAAATACCGAATGCCGGTAAAATAACGATATATACTTCAGGGTGACCCCATACCCAGAACAAGTTGGCCCAGAGCATTGGCATACCGCCGCTCGCCATCGTAAAGAAGTGAGCATCAAATAGACGGTCAAATGTCATTAATGCAAGAGCTACTGTTAATACTGGGAAAGCGAAAATAATGATTACACATGTAATTAAAATAGACCATGTAAACATTGGCATTTTCATTAATTTCATTCCAGGTGTACGCATTTTTAAAATAGTAACTAGGAAGTTAATACCTGTCATTAACGTACCAAGACCTGAAATCTGTAAGGCGATTGCGTAGAAGTTATTTCCTACACCAGGAGTAAACTCTGTACCCGCCATTGGGAAGTAAGAAGTCCACCCAGCGTCTGGAGAACCACCGATTACGAAAGCGATGTTGAATAACATTGCTCCAATAAAGAATAACCAGAAACTTAAAGCATTTAAGAACGGATATGCAACGTCACGAGCACCAATTTGTAATGGTACGACGACGTTCATTAATCCTAGAACGAATGGCATCGCCATGAAAAGAATCATAACTGTACCATGTGTTGTAAAGATTCCGTTATAGTGTTCAGCGTTTAAATATGTTGTATCTGGGAATGTTAACTGGGCACGAATCATTAAACCGTCCATACCACCACGGAATAACATTATAACGGCAGAGATAATATACATGGTTCCTATTTTTTTATGGTCAACAGTTGTTAACCATTCATCCCAAAGCCATCTCCATTTTTTGTACTTTGTTAGTACGAAAAGAATCGCTAATGTCACAAGAACGATAGATGCGTCAGCTCCGTAAATAATCGGGTCACCTGTGACAAAAAATTCATCAAGCTTCACTGTGTTCACTCCAATCTGTTGGAATAATAGCTATTATTTTTTGTTTTTGTAGTAGTTGTAATCACAATATTCAAGTGATTTTGGATCTACATAACTTAAGTGATGACTAGAGAATGTCATACGACCAACTACACCAGGTTTAACAATATCGTTGTACTTATCTTCTGTTAGTTTAGGAGCAGTTTCTTGTACTTCTTTTACCCACTTGTCATACTTTTCTTTTGTTTTTGCTTCAACTTCGAACTCCATGTGAGTGAATCCTTCACCAGAGAAGTTCGAGCTACGACCTAGGTAAGAACCTGGTTTGTCAGCTTGTAAATATAAGTCCATGATCATGCCATCCATTGTATACTTCATACCACCAAGTTCTGGTACCCAGAAAGCATTCATTGGACCTACAGAAGTCAGTTTAAATTGAATTGGTACACCAGCTGGGATGTTTAAATAGTTAACGGTTTCAATTTTTTCCTCCGGGTAACTAAATAACCATTTCCAGTTTGCAGATGTAACATAAATTTCAACTGGTTTAATATGTTTGGACTCTTGCGGAACCTCTTCCGAAGCATAAGTTGCTTTAACTGTTGGAATCGATAATGCGATAACGATAATAACAGGAATAATCGTCCAAATGATTTCTAATAATGTGTTACCGTGTTGATCAGGTGGCTCATAGTCCATATTCTCTGGTTTTTCACGATAACGAATCAAGATGACTGTAAACAAGATGAATACAATTGCGATAATTAATGACATAAGCAAGAATGACCAAACAATTAAATCATACTGTGCCTTTGCAACAGGTCCTTGCGGGTTTAATACTGCTAGTTTTTTATCACAGCCACCGAGGAACAGAACTAATGATAACGGAAGAAGCGAAGCCAACTTCCAAAATGCTTTCTTTAGTTGCACGATTGAAAATCTCCTTTCTCCTTGGATTGAAACTATGCCAATAAAACAATATAAACCTATTAATTTATAGTTGGCAATAGTTTTTATTATATTGTTAAAAAATAGACACAAATGCACGCTTTTTAAGGTGAATATCATTTGTAACTTGATAACATTGTAAACTATTTTCCAGATAAAAACGTTATTGTGAGAATTTTAAGATAAATAAAGTTATACCAACATATCCAATAAATAGAAAAAAATTATCTTATCATAAGAAAGATTACTGAATTTTTAGTATATTCAACTTGTTACCTAGGTTATATTTCTTTTTTGTTCAAATGTGACAACTTTCCGAATGTTTAATTTGGTATAAAATATAGCAAATGAGTATAAATGGAATCCCGCAAGACAGAGAAATTCTCTGATCTGGAATAAAGGCTAAACTAACAAATGTAAGGAAATTGAATGAGAAAGCTACGATTGGAACTATTGGATAAAGTGGTGTACGGTATTTTAAATCTGCTTGTTCTACTTGTTGATTCATATGC
>NZ_JBFUIN010000051.1:0-16978 GCF_056401855.1 Bacillus sp. P4_D3 | reverse complement strand
TTTCCCGGAGTTATCCCAGTCTTATGGGTAGGTTACCCACGTGTTACTCACCCGTCCGCCGCTAACTTCATAAGAGCAAGCTCTTAATCCATTCGCTCGACTTGCATGTATTAGGCACGCCGCCAGCGTTCATCCTGAGCCAGGATCAAACTCTCCAATAAAGTTAGTTTGTCTAGCATCTAAAAATAAAAATTGACGTTCACGTTGTTTGTTTCGTTCAGTTTTCAAAGAACTTGTCCGCCGCTTCAGAAGCGACTTCATCATATTAACATCTTCATTTTTCGATGTCAACTATGTTTTTTAATTTCTTTTTTGTCGTTTTCTGCGTTTCCGCATCAGCGACGTTTATTAATATACCATCATGGTTTTTAAATAACAAGTATTTTTTATAAAAAAATACAAAAAGTTATCTATCCTACTTTCTTCTATAGAAAGAACCATTATCCTTTCTACTGAAAACATTCATTTTGATTGTATACAAGTTACTATACACTATCATCAACCAGGCGGTATTTCACAATAAGTTCCTAACCTTTAGTCCTCTCCTTTTTAAATTTTACAATTACCACAGTTCTACTTAAGAAGGACAAATAACCATTTAAATGTAGAGTAACAAAAAACGAGACCACTATACTAAAGCAAAACTTTAATTAATGCTTTTTCTCGCCAATCAGGAACTTTACTTCCACAAATAACGAACTTCCCCTCGAAATATTAACTTAAGATTATTGTTAGAATTTTTTTACATTTAATTAATGAAAGATATCCAATTTTTGTTATATAGTAAGAAAGTGCCCACAAAACTATAAATAAACTAATGGAGGAATTATCTTATGGATAGGTTAACAAAATTTTCATTAAAAAACCGAGCCGCTATTATTATCATGGTTTTTCTCATTTCCATACTTGGCGTTTATTCCGGCTCTAAATTACCTATGGAATTTTTACCAAGCATCGATAACCCCGCAATAACTGTCACGACATTATCTCAAGGGCTCGATGCTGAAACGATGACCAAGGACGTAACTGATCCCCTTGAAAAACAATTTCGTAGTTTAGAACATATCGATGGCATCACTTCTTCCACAAACGAGGGATTATCACGCATCGACATTGCATATACATCAAAGGCAAATATGAAAGACGCGGCACGCGAAGTCGAAAAAACAATTAATACAATTAAATTACCTAAAGATGTAACTAAGCCTGTAGTTAGCCAATTAAATACTTCTATGATTCCACTCGCTCAAATTACCATCCAAAAGCAGAACGGATTTTCAAAAGCTGACGAAAAACAAATCGAGAAAGAAATCGTACCACAACTCGAAAGCATTGATGGTGTTGCCAATGTTATGTTTTTCGGAAAATCAACTTCCGAATTATCCATCGTACTTGACCCTAACCAACTAAAAGATAAAAACATAACATCAGAGCAAGTATTAAAAGTTTTACAAGGAAAAGAAACTTCCACTCCGGCCGGAGCAATTACCGTTAATAAGGAAGAATACAACCTTCGGGTCATCGGAGATATAAAAAATGTAAATGACATTAAAAATATTACCGTTACACCTCAAGTAAAGTTACAAGATGTCGCTCAAATTGAACTAAAACAACATCATGATACAATCTCGCACATAAACGGAGAAGAAGGAACAGGATTAGTCATCATGAAAGAGCCGAGTAAAAACGCGGTTGCAATTGGAAAAGAGATTGATAAAAAGATTAAAGATATAAGCAAGCAATATAAAGATCAGTTTTCTATTAAACTTCTAGCTTCAACTCATGAGCAAGTTGAAAATGCTGTTACTAGTATGGGCAAAGAAGTAATCCTTGGGGCAATTGCTGCAACTCTCATTATCTTAATCTTTTTACGCAGCTTCCGAACAACACTCATCGCTGTCGTTAGTATTCCGCTATCTATTTTATTAACACTATTTTTACTCCATCAATCCAACATCACACTTAACATTCTAACTCTTGGTGGCTTAGCCGTTGCTGTGGGACGTCTCGTCGATGATAGTATCGTTGTCATCGAGAACATTTTCCGTCGTTTACAAAAAGAAACCTTCTCTAAAAATATTATTCTTGAAGCAACGAAAGAGGTCGCAGTCGCAATTACCTCTTCTACTTTAACAACAGTCGCCGTTTTTTTACCTATCGGTCTCGTATCGGGAGTAATTGGAAAACTAATGTTACCTATGGTATTAGCAGTTGTCTATTCTATCCTTTCTTCTTTAATCGTTGCGTTAACAGTTGTTCCACTTATGGCTTTTTTACTACTCAAAAAAACAAAACGTCGCAATTCTCATTCTTCACCGCGATATGTCGCTACATTAAAGTGGGCTCTTTCTCATAAGTTTATCATTCTACTCACTTCTTTTTTATTGTTTGCAGGATCCATTGCAGCCTACATATTACTACCGAAAGCGAACATAAAGTCTGAGGACGATACAATGCTATCCGTTAACATGACATTTCCAACCGATTATGATTCTGAAGCTAAAAAACAAAAAGCCTTTGATTTCGAAAAGAAACTACTCTCTAATTCTGATGTAACAGATGTTATTTTGCGAATGGGATCTAGCGCAGAAGATGCACAATGGGGACAGACAACTAAAAACAATCTTGCAACTATATTTGTAGTCTTTAAAAAGGGATCTGATATCGACCAATATATTAAAGAATTAAAAAAAGAGCATAATGCTTTTGAACCAGCTGAACTTGATTATATAAAAACTAGTTACTCTGACTCCGGAGGCGGAAACAACTTACAATTTAACGTAACCGCTACTAACGAGACAAATTTAAAAAAGGCCGCTAACATCGTCGAAACAAAACTAAAAAGTATGGACGCTCTCTCTAAAGTAAAAACAAATATAGAAGACTCTAAAAAAGAATGGCAAATTCATATCGATCAAACAAAGGCGGAACAACTCGGTTTAACACCAGAATTAGTAGCACAACAAGTATCATTCCTTATGAAGAAATCTCCTATCGGGGAAATTTCAATCAATAATGAAAAAACAACTATTATGATAGAACATAAAAAGGCATCCATTAACAAACAAGAAGATATTTTAAACACAAACATACTCTCACCTATTAACGGACCTATTCCTTTAAAAGACATTGCAACTATTTCAGAAAAGCAACTTCAAACAGAAATCTTCCATAAAGATGGGAAAGAAACGATACAAATTACTGCAGAAGCTTCAAGTGAAGATTTAAGTAAAGTAAGCGCAGAAGTAAACAAGGCTATAACCGACTTAGATTTACCTAACGGAGCAAAAGTAAATATCGCAGGCGCTACCGAGTCTATGCAAGAGAACTTCACAGATTTATTCAAAATTATGGGGATTGCAATTGGGATTGTATATTTAATTATGGTTATCACCTTCGGGCAAGCACGTGCTCCTTTCGCGATTTTATTCTCTTTACCATTAGCTGCTGTCGGCGGTATTTTAGGATTAATCATTTCAAGAACACCTGTTGACGTAAATTCATTAATCGGCGCATTAATGTTAATCGGGATTGTCGTTACAAATGCTATTGTATTAATAGAAAGAGTACAACAAAATCGGGAAAACGGTATGGAAACAAGAGAAGCCTTACTAGAAGCAGGATCTACTAGATTACGCCCAATTATTATGACAGCTATAACAACAATCGTCGCTATGTTACCACTCCTATTCGGTCAATCTCAAGCAGGAAGTATGGTATCCAAAAGTCTGGCCGTCGTTGTAATCGGTGGTTTGGCAGTCTCAACCGTTCTTACATTAGTAGTTGTTCCTGTTATGTATGAACTATTAGATAAAATCGGGAGAAAAAGACGCTCCCGCAGAAAAATAAGTACTTCTACAGAAACACCTGATATTTAAACCAAAAGGCGTTATCTTCTCGAATGAAGATAACGCCTTTTTATTTATCTACCGATATAACTCATTATTTTCGGGGCATATTGCTCTAGTAGCTTACCAGAATCTACAAGAAGATATTCATCATTCGAGGGTCTCTTACTGCCATCTAGCCACTTTTTTCAAACGCTACTTCTGATTCTACTGACTTATCTTATATTCACGTGTTTGTAACCTACGATTAATTTCTTCTATATTATTAAGATAACATTCAATATATTTATATGTAGCACCATACTTCCGATATAAACCTATTCCCTTTTCAACCATCCCATCATAGAGACATGGACTATCTAATATAATACTATGTTCTTGTTCTAACAAAAAACCTATCAGTTCCCACTCAATATAATAGGAGACTCCCCCCAACAACTGTTGATTCACTTCCTTTTGCTGTTAATGATTTTAATAATGCTGATTTCACGAGGTCATGACCTACAATAACTGCACCTGTTAACTTAGCGCTATACTTAGAAAGTGTCGATTTACCTGATCCAGAAAATCCCGACATTTGCAGAAAGAACACTTTCATCCCAACATCCGTATATCAAGTTGCCTATTCACCAACTCTCCTTCTTTTCCTGCTAACATCAAAATGGCCGTAAAAAAACTCCCTGTTTATAAACAGAGAGTTCTTACCTTCAATTTATGCCGCTTTTACCTTCTTTGTCGTTTTACTTTTTCTTTTCGTTCCTGTAAAACGCTTGTGTAATACAGATGCTACGAAACGAGAAATGATATTAAAGAGTAATACCATAATAATTAATACAGCTGCAGATTTTGTTGCAATTAACTTCGCATCTGGGATAATCCCTTCAGAGTTTAATTTCCAAATGTGAACAGCTAACGTTTCAGCTGGTCTAAATGGATTTAAAGGATGCGAGGGGCTCGAGAAGTCCGCTGCTGAATTTAAAATAGGTGATGTTAAACCCGCTGTATAAATTAACGCCGCAGCTTCACCGAATATACGGCCTGCCGCTAAAATAATACCTGTAATGATTTGTGGTAACGACGACGGAATAATGATACGGGCAATTGTTTGCCATTTCGTTGCACCTAGTCCAAGACTCGCCTCTTTTACATTATGAGGAACTTCAGAAATCGCATTTTCACAAACACGTGTTAAACCAGGTAAATTCAAAATAGTTAAAGCAAGAGCTCCACCCATTACTGTATATCCCCAGCCTGTCATTGTAACAAATACTAATAAGCCAAATAGTCCAACAACAATAGAAGGTAAAGACGCCATTGTTTCAATACATAAACGAACAAAACTTAAAAAACGACCTTGTTTTGCATACTCCGCTAAATATATTCCAGCCCCTAATCCAAGAGGAATAGATATAATAAGTGTTATAACAAGCATGTAGAAAGAATTGAATAACTGTGGACCAATTCCCCCACCAGCTCTTGTATTGCTTGGTTCTCCGAATAAGAAACTAGGATCCCAAAATCCCCATCCCTTTTGCAGAATTTCGTACATTAAAAAAGCCAGCAAAGCTACAACTAAAGCTGCAACCGCATAAAAGATACCTGTCCAAACTTTATTTACCGTTCTTGCATTCATTATTATCGCTCACCTCTTTGACCAATCGCTCGAATTACTAAAATAAACAGGAATGAAATAACAAGTAAAATCATTGCTAACGTCCATAGCGCATTGTTCCAAGCTGTTCCGTTCAATGTATTCGTCATATCCATTGTCAGAATACCAGTTAACGTTGCTGTCGGACTATATATTCCTTCCGGTAATTTAATCGTGTTCCCGATTACCATTTGAACCGCTAACGCTTCACCAAAAGCACGCGCTAACCCTAAAACTATACCTGTTAAAATCCCTTGTTTTGCAGCAGGAACAATAACTCGGCTGATCGCTTGCCATTTCGTCGATCCTAGACCGTAAGAAGCTTCCAAGTAATCAAACGGAACAGAGCGTATTGCATCAGAGGCAATACTAGCAATAGTAGGTAAAATCATAATACTCAGGACAATAATACCCGCAATTAAACTAAAGCCCACTCCACCAAACGAATCACGTAATAGAGGAACCAAGATCGTAACCCCTAATAATCCGTATACAACCGATGGAATACCAACTAATAATTCTAAAACAGGCTTTAATACTTTATTCCCAAACTTCGGCGAAATTAAATTCATGAATATAGCAAGAGCTATAGCAATTGGTGCACTAATGACAACAGCACCTAGCGACACAAGCGTCGAACCGACAATAAAGATTACAGCACCATACGTACCTTGATCAGCATTTGGATTCCATTTTGTCGAAGTTAACACCTCAGAAAATGAGATACCACTTTGCGTGAAAGATTGAATTCCTTTGCCGCAAATAAATGCAATAATAGCTAATGTAATTAAAACAATAAAGATACCGCAAAACGTAACAAGTGATCTACCTATATATTCACTCTTTACGTAATTAATTTGTTTTTTCCCCTTCATCACAGGACAGACCCCACTTCATAGATTGAAATGAACAGGACTGGCCTTGCAGCCAGCCCCATAAAATTTTATTACTTATTTAATTTAGACATTGGGATGTAACCCATATCTTCTACTTGTTTTTCGAAATCTTTACCTTTTACATAGTCAATGTAAGCTTTTGTCGCTTCTTTTGCCTCACCTTTAGTTACCATGTACTCGTAAGACCAGAATGGATATTTACCAGCAGAGATGTTTTCAACTTTCGGTTCAGCACCATCAATTTTCACAGTTTGCAATGCACCTTTTTTATCGCCAACCATGTAAGACATTGCTAAATAGCTGATTGAACCTGGAGTAGAGTTAATTGCTTGCTCTACTGCACCGTTAGAATCTTGTGTTGTACCAGTTCCATCATTAATTTTAGCTTCTTTCATAACTGTTTTTTCAAATGTAGCACGTGTACCAGATGAAGCTGGACGATTAATTACATTGATTTTCTCATCTTTTCCGCCTAACTCTTTCCAGTTCGTCACTTTTCCAGTGAAGATATCTTGTACTTGTTTTGCTGTTAAGTTATCAACTTTTACATCTTTATTTACGACAAGCGCGAATGCGATACCCGCTACCTTGTTATCTACTAATTCTTTCGCTTTTTCAGCATCTTTTATTTTATCTGAAGCCGGAACATCCGAATTACCAATTTGTACTGCACCAGATGCTACTTGGTTAATCCCAGTTCCACTACCGCCACCTTGAACTTGAATAGAAACTTTTGAATTTTTCTCCATGAATTTCTTTCCAGCTTCCTCCGCAAGAGGTTGAAGAGCTGTAGAGCCAGCCGCTGCAATCGTACCTGATAATTCTTGTTTTGCATCGCTACCTTTAGCAGCTTCCTTATTATCCGTACTTTCTGCTTTTCCACATCCAACTAATGCACCTGCAACAACTAAAGCCGCTAAAGAAAATTTAATACCCTTTTTCATAATCATGTCTTGTACCCCCATTTGGATTATCACTTTTCGAATTCATCTTCTTTCGAACACAAATTCATTGTAGGACAACAATATTATGTGAGTGTTAAGCAATTTTTAAGTTTAAGTAAATAGAGATAACATCCCATAAAAGCTAGACATCCCAACATTTAGAGTTAAAAAAGCCAACAAAACCCACACTAAACACGCAGTATTGTAAATTTATTCTTAACAATGTAAATCCAATGTAAATATTTTTCTTTATTTTGCCCTTTAAGTTAAAGCTATATTTACAAATCCACTATATTTTTAAAAGTTTACACTCTTACTTTATTTACATTAAGAAGAATTTCAGTAATATTTTTCGGTACAACTCAATAAATTGGAACAATTCTAAAAATATTTGAATATTTTTAAAGTACTAATTGACAGCATCATTAAATGTAGTCTACTATATTAGTATCAAAAAGTTTACCTAAGGAAACTTTTTAAACTAAAACTAAAAATATAGAGATGAGGTAACTTTTATGGTATCGGCTAATACTAAACCCCTTTCCGAATTCAGAACAGGGGAATTTGTACAAATTGAGAAGATACAATTAGAAGGAACTATGAAACGACGTTTATTAGATTTAGGCTTTTTTCCTGGAGCGACAATTAAAGTATTACAACGCAGCCCACTTGGAGACCCGGTCGCTTATCAAGTAAGCAACACAACTATTGCACTGCGTAGTGAAGAAAGCTCCCTTATTTTCGGGGTATTAATAGGAGATGATTTCAGATGAGTAACCATCGCATTGCGTTAGCTGGTAACCCGAATACCGGGAAAAGTACATTATTTAATACTTTAACAGGCTTAAAACAACATACTGGAAACTGGACGGGGAAAACTGTTTTAAAGGCTGAAGGGGAATATAAGCATGGCGGAAATATATATACAATAATAGATTTACCTGGAACTTACTCACTGTATTCAAATTCGGCAGATGAAGAAGTCGCACGAGATTATATTATATTTGAAAAACCAGAAGTAACTGTAGTTGTTATAGACGCAACTGCAATGGAAAGAAATTTAAATTTAGCACTCCAAGTGATGGAAATGACAAACGATGTGGTCATTTGTATTAACTTAATTGATGAAGCGGAGAAAAAAGGAATCATTATTGACGAAAAAAAACTAGCAAAATCACTCGGTGTACCGGTAGTTAAAATTTCAGCCCGAAACCGAGTTGGTATCGGACATTTACTAAGCGTCGTTGCTAAAGTAGCAAATAAAAAAATCATTCCAACACCAATTAAAATTACTTATAATGAAAAAATCGAAAATATGATTCAAGAATTAGAACCACAAATTTATAAAGTGTTCGGCAATACGTATCCAGCACGTTGGATTGCGCTACGTATTTTAGATGGAGATAAAAATTTCTTAACTGCACTTCAAAAACATCATAACGAACCACTTGTAAGGGAGGTCATAATAAATGGAATCTCACTCAGCCAGTAAAGCTCTTCCGCTGGACTATATTGTTCAACATGCACAAACACTTTCAAAAGAGGACATACGAGATGACATTGTCGGAGATATTTATCGAACCTCCGCAAGTATATGTAAAGAAGCTGTCCAATATACGAATACTGACAAATTATATCGTTCAGAAAGATTAGATAAGATTTTCACTTCTCCTATTTGGGGATTTCCAATTATGCTCGGTATTTTATCTATTATTTTTTATCTTACAATCGCCGGTGCTAACGTGCCATCCGAGATGATTGCTGAATTTTTTGGCTGGGTCGAAGGATATTTAACATCTTGGTTCCAAGCAATGCATGCACCAGAATGGCTACATGGTGTTTTAATACTTGGTTTATTCCGTGGTACCGGAGCCGTTATTAGCGTTATGTTACCACCTATGGCAATCTTCTTCCCTATGTTTGCCCTATTAGAAAACTATGGATATTTACCACGCGTTGCGTTTAACATGGATCGTTTATTTAAACGCTCTGGCGCGCATGGGAAACAATCTTTAACTATGGCAATGGGGTTCGGATGTAACGCTGCCGCTATTATGTCAACACGTATTATCGAATCACCACGTGAGCGTATGCTTGCCATTTTAACAAACAACTTCGTCCCATGTAATGGACGCTGGCCTACATTAATCTTAATGGCTTCATTATTTATGGCTGCTGGATATACAGGCAGCATGCAAACACTTGTTACTGCCGGCGTTGTCGTTGGAATGGTTGTAATTGGTGTTATTGTAACTTTAACTGTTTCTTGGGTTTTATCAAAAACTGCTCTAAAAGGCGTTCCAACTCACTATACGTTAGAGTTACCACCATACCGTAAACCAAAAATTTGGAATACAATTGTACGTTCAACGCTTGATAAATCAATATATGTTTTAAAACGAGCTGTAATTGTAGCTGCACCTGCCGCTGTATTAACTTGGATACTTGCTAATATTTTCGTCGGTGACACAAGCTTACTTATGCATTTCGTAAACTTCCTAGATCCATTTGCTAAATTACTAGGACTTGACGGTTTTATTCTAGCTGCATTCATTCTTGGGCTACCAGCTAATGAAATTGTCATCCCGATTTTATTAATGTCTTACTTATCAACTGGCGCTTTAACTGAAATAGATGATTTTAATCAAATTAAAAATCTATTCTTAGAAAATGGTTGGACTTGGTTGACAGCGTTAAACACAATGTTGTTCTCACTCCTTCATTTCCCGTGTGGAACAACACTAGTTAACATATATAAAGAAACAAAAAGTGCAAAATGGACATTCTTATCGTTCGCAATCCCTACTGTTATTGCAATTGTTGTTACATTCTTCTCTACACAATTGGTACATTGGTTAGGGCTTGTATAAGCAAAGTATACATAGAAGGTATCCCCCTTCAACATATGCTTTGTGCAAAAAAAGAAACCTGAAACTTATTCAGGTTTCTTTTTTTGCGCATCCTTTTTCCACGGCTGGGCACCATACGTTGTAAGTTTTTTATGAATAAAATATATAGTCCCTGGAAGAACCGCCATTAATATCGTGCAACTAATTCCCAATCCAGTAAACAACTTCCACCACCTTATTTCACTCTCTTCGGTAAAGCTGAACCTGAATGTGCAATTGTTGGATGAACATGAACAGTAATTTCAGCATTACTAAAGTAATTTTCGCCTTGATCCCAATTCTTACTTATCTTTTTCCACTCTTTATAATTATGTCGCTTATATACTTCCCCTAATGCTAATACATCTACCTTATATTTTTTTTGAACAAGCTTAATCGATTTTTGGATGCGTTTCTCCATTTCCTCTGAAATATCCTTCTCTAAACGCTTTTCATTCAAAACCTTTTTATGATCACTAAAGTGCAACTCAGCCAATGTACCTTCCAGAGATAAGTGAATATTAAACTTTGGTTTTGTAGCATTTTCCGTAGATACTTTAATCTTTCGGTGCATCTTATGAATTTCATATGTAATAAGCTGGTCTTTTTTGCGGATAGTAAAAAAACCTCCAATTTTTTTACCTATTATATAATTCATTCCTAATGTTTGTTCTCCACTTAAACTGCCTACACACTTATTATCCTTCCCACGAAACAGCGCTGCCCCATTCATTTGTACCCCTTGTTTTGTTAGTTCGAGAATAGGTAATACGAAACTTTGGTTAGCAATCATTTTTTGCTGTACCTCACCAATTCTTGCAGCCTCGATCATTTGAGCATTTTTCGGAGGATGCTCAGCTAACATATCAATGTATTGCGCTGGTAAATTTTCAGGTTTTGCACTTTGTTTTAAAATAGCTTCTGCATTTTTCTTAGAAACAAACAAACGAATATTTCTTCTCATCTCATGATCACGAATATATACATCCAACGTATTTTGTAAAATATACGGTTTCGATAGTAATTCTTCAGAGAAAATAATTACTTGTATATGCGGAAAAAATAATGTACGACTAATCTTTTTAGCAATAATTCTTATTTGTTCAAACACACTATCTGCTTTCGCACTAACATTAATATAATTTTCGCCATCTCCATCACCTTGTCCACCTTGCTGCGCTAACTTACTGGGAAGTACCATCTGATAAGTCCCTTTCATAATTGGATTTGCTTTCTTTGCCTTTACAATATCGTAAGCTGCACCTACTACAAATCCTCTTTCTTCTATTTCTTCTAACTCAGAGCACCCACTTATAGATCCAGCTAAAACCATAACCATTATAATTTTAAGAAGGTGTTTCATTTCTACCATTCCTTCTTTTTATTTTATATACAATAAAAACTAACAAAGGCGCTAGCACGACAAACCCCATATCTATCCAAGCTAAATAAGTCCCGTAATTTGACAATTCTTTCGAATTACTAGGTATCATATTCACCATAAAAATAATCGGGGCACTTACAAAAATGAAAATATGTTTCTTCACTTTCGGAAACATAGCACAAAATAATAAAGATGCGACGTCATAATACATTGCTGTAGTATTATAAATAGTAATAATCCAAGTAGTAAAAAAAATCGCATCAAATCTTTCTAAAAACCCTCCACCAATTTCAATTTCTTTCCCTAATTCAATTGTTGGATATGTCAATCCACGTGTTGTCATATACGTAAAAACACTAATACAAGTTACGTAAATTAAAATGTATGACAACACGTTTACTATCACCGCTTTTGCAACTGCCATTGGCGCTTTTTTCGCTGTCTTATCGTTCAACAACACAGCATAAAACAGAGCTACCTCAAATCCGATGAATGTAAAAATAGAATTCTTAACTCCTACAGCATACTGACTGACATTCGTTTGAAAAGCCGGTAGTAAATTATCTATTTCCATTAAGTTCACATTCAATAAAGAAAGAAGCACTATCGCAATTAAAACAATTGGTAAGAATAGAACATTTAACCTTAATAAAGCCGCTCTCGATCCTGCTACTCCATAAATAACAACTAATAAGAAGAAGAAAGACAATAGCTGTATTGGTGTATCACTAAATAAATATGTTTGTGAAATAACCGCAATCATTCGCGATTCATATGCTGTCAAAGCTGCAAACGTTAATACTAAAATACTACTAATTGTGTACGCAACAGGTTTCGTCAAATGCGCACTTGTATATTGAACAAAGTTTTGTTTTGGGAATAAAATAGCTACCCTCGTTACAAACCAACCTAAAACCGCACATATCAATCCACCCAAAAGTAAAATAATCCAACCGTCCGAAAATAAAGTTTGATCGGCAATATCTCTCGGCATAGACAATGCCCCTATACCAATAATGGTTGACGATACCGCAAAGCCAATTTCCCGAGATCCAATCTCTTCATCGCCATACTCAAATGGTTTCAATTATTTTCGCTCCTTTGGACGTATTGTAGAATCTTTTGTTTGTAAATATTCCGGTCTCTCTTTTAACATTGATTTTGGTAGGCGAACCAATTCTTCTTCCCAATCTTTATAAAAAGCAGGAGCAATAGGTGTTGTATACGGAACCCCAACACTCTTTAAATTTGTAATATGAACCGCAAGTGCAATAAGAGCTAAAATGATTCCGTACAACCCAAAAGCAGTTGCAGCTAACACGAAGACGAAAAGTAAAATTCGAAATGTAATCGTAATGCTATATACAGGAAGTGAAAATGTAGCAATTGCGGTAACCGCAATAATAATTACTAAAAACGGATTTACAATCCCCGCATTTACTGCCGCTTCTCCAATTACAAGACCACCTACGATACCAATTGTTTGCCCCATCGGTTTCGGAAGCCTAATCCCGGCTTCTCGTATTAATTCCATCGTTAATGCCATCATTAGGGTTTCAATATAAGCAGGAAATGGCACCCCTTCTCTCGCTCCCGCAATAGAATAAGCTAGTTTAGATGGGATGAGCCCTTGATGATACGATAYAAGCGCTACGTACATGGCAGGTAATAAAACAGCAGCGATACCTGATCCCATACGTAAAATTCTTAATAACGTTCCAATTACCCAACGCTCATAATGATCTTCTACAGATTGAAAAATATCAACAAACACTAGTGGAGCTATAAGAGCAAATGGTGACCCATCTACTAAAATGGCCGCTTTCCCTTTCGCCAATGCAGCCACTATATTATCTGGTCTTTCTGTATTTAAAAACTGCGGAAATGGAGACAAATTATTATCTTGAATTAATTGCTCAATCGTTCCTGTCTCAAAAATGACATCTGTCACTATTGATTGAAGACGCCGATCTAGCTCTTTTACGATGTAAGGGTTAATAATATCTTCTATATATACTAGGGTTACTTCTTTCTGCGATCGCTTCCCCATAATATAAGATTGAAACCGTAACTTCGGATCACGTAAACCACGGCGAATTAACATTTTATTCACATTAATATCTTCATTTAATCCAACTCTCGGTCCACGTATTAAATCTTCTGTCACTGGCGGTTCTAGACTTCTTTTCTCCCAAGCCCTACTGTTAACAACAATAGCCGTTTGAATATTATCAATTAATACAACTGCATCCCCCGCTAAAATCGAGTTAATAATTTTAGCAAATGTTGTTTCAGTATTTACTTCTGCAATAGAAATAAAACGATCCAACAATGTCTGAACCACAGCTGCTTCATTTGGTATTTCTTCATATTGAAGTGTACGAACTACGTATTTATAAACATTATCCTTATCTGTCAATCCACATAAAAAAACAACCGCACAACGTGTAATGCTACCAGCAAGAGCAACTTCTCTAATTGTTAAATCATTAGGTGAACCTAACTCATCTCTAATTTCCTTCATAACTTCAAACAAGTTACCTTTTAGCTCTAACAATTTCCCCACCTAACTTCCTTTTCAACAAGTTTTTAGTTAGATTCCGCTAATAGAAGAAAATATATACAAAAAAGAGCTATCTCTTTTCAAAGATAGCTCTAACACATGAATCACTTTTCTACTATTATATTGTCTGTCTTTACAGATACATTTTTTGTGAACCCACTAACTACAAACATCACAATAATATTAACTAACAATGCGGCTATACCTATATTCACATCTTTTATACACTGCGGGACACCCGGAAACATCGTAGCTATAGTAGAACCAGCTAAATTGATATACGTGACAACCAACAACCCAATCCCCGCAATCGCACCTTGCTTCGTAATAATTTGACGAGGAAACAAACTACATACACGTGCTAGCACGTGTATTTTCTTCATCTCATTCTCCTTTACTTATAAAATTCATAATGGATGATACAAAGACTTCCACTCCAATTGGTAATGCGTCTTCGTCAATTGTAAAACGAGGATGGTGATGCGGATATATAATTCCCTTCTCTTCATTGCCTGCCCCAATAAAAAAGAATGTTCCTGGTGCCTTTTGTAAAAATGCCGAAAAATCTTCTCCTGCCATCGTTGGTTGTAAACGAACAACTCTCTCTCTTCCATACAGCTGTAATGCCGTATGTTCAATAAGCTCTGTAACTTCATAATCGTTCACAAC
This sequence comes from Bacillus sp. P4_D3, assembly GCF_056401855.1. NCBI lineage: Bacteria > Bacillati > Bacillota > Bacilli > Caryophanales > Bacillaceae > Bacillus > Bacillus sp. P4_D3. The sequence continues at coordinate 2,135 of NZ_JBFUIN010000051.1, read as the reverse complement.
TGGTCGATATCCATACTCATAAGAAAATGTATACTTAGCACCGTAGGATTCTGTAATATGTTTTACAATCCTTTCAAGCTTCTTCTTTGTTTCTTCTCTTAATTCATGCCTTAAACTTCTCACTGTCCCTTCAATCTCCGCTTGTTCCGGGATAACATTATGAGTTGTCCCAGAATGAAATTGTGTAACAGATACTACGAGAGAATCTAACGGATTCGTGAGGCGAGATACAATTTGCTGAATTTGCGAAACAACTTGTGCACCAATGGCGATACTATCAACTGTTTCATGCGGAATTCCAGCATGCCCACCTTTTCCCTCTATCGTAATTTTAAAAACGTCCGGCGCCGCCATCGCAGGACCATAAATTACACCTACTTTTCCAACCTCTAATGACGCCCAAAGATGAGCACCAATAATGTAATCCACACCTGCCATCACTCCCGCTGCGACCATTTCCTCTGCACCGCCCGGAAAGTTTTCTTCTGCATGTTGAAATAAAAAGCGAATCTCTCCTTTAACTTTCTCTCTTCTCTCTACCAACTTATGTACTACACCAAGCAATATTGCCATGTGACCATCGTGACCACACGCATGCATCACACCTGGATATGTAGAAATAAAATCAAACTTATTTTCTTCATGAATAGGAAGAGCATCCATATCAGCACGAACCGCGATAATTTTACCAGGCTGCTTACCAATTAACCTTGCCATTACACTATATTTAGTAGGCCTTGAGACTTCTAAATACGGGATTTCCCGAAGTATGTCGAATACAAATTGAGATGTTTTTTCCTCTTGAAAAGATAACTCTGGATACTTATGAAAATGCCTTCTCCACTCAATCAACTGATTCTTTGATAAAACAAGTTCCTTTGCGACATCCATTTCTCTTCTCCCCTTCTTTACCAAGTTAAATGTTAGTATAGCGTGAACTGTTAACTTCCGAAAGAATTTTCAGAATTTTCTATGATAAATATTCAAAAAGAAAAAGCCATCTCAAGATGACTTTTCACTTTATAAAATAGTAATCGCTTGTTTCCCCATTTGCTCCCACGCCTTTTCAAATTCAGCACGAGGAACAGCTTTTCGTGGATTGTTTGCAAGAGGATCATTTACGTATACAAAGTTTTGATCATATCCAATTACTACAACACTATGCTCATAATATGTAATTTTCACTTCACCTGAACTCGTATTCCATGTTTCAAAACTACTTTCAGCTAATGGTTTAAACGTTGTATTAATAATTACCCATACCGGAGAACCAGAACTAATTACTTTATATAGATCTTGCACGTCTCTGCCCGTTAAATTAATTACTTTTTCAGGAACATACTTTTCTGCTAAATTAAAAATTGGTTGATTGTATACACCGTATCCTCGCTCAGCTTTCGTATAAATATTTCCAACGAATCCCTCATAAGGATTTCCATGCAAACCATTTTGTTCAAATGGGACGCGATGAATCTCACTAGCAAGTTGCATCTTATCTACTTGTACACCTTTATGTTGCAGTAGCATAGCTAAACTTGTCACTTCACAACCTCTAGGTAATTCAGGTAACTGTCTAATAAACGGAACCTCTGTAATCATTGCACTTTCTTTCATCTCAGAGAAAAGGTCTAACCGTAATTCTTGTGCCTTTCTCATAATTTTATCTTTCTCGAAAAAAAACACGACAGCAAATATAATACCGAAAATAAAAATATATTTTAACTTTTTCATCATAAACCAAACTCCATTATATCAATTATTTAAAGGCGCAACTTCTATCATTGTACCTTTCTTCTTACTAGTTTGCTAGAAAGATTCTGTAAATTATTATTCACAAATATCATCGTAAAATTCTAATTTTTTCGACAAAAAGAAAAAATGATATGCTTTTTCAGAACGTTTTACTAACAACAAAATTATTAACATAGTGAAAGAATCGCGTTTCCTTCACTATGTTAATAAACATTCTAAGGTATTTAGTCATAGTTAGTTTTTCCTTTACATACTCAGTTCACAACAAAATAAACCGAGTATGTTTTTCACCCCGCTAATGATTAAAAGTACCGAATGAAATCTAATTAACACATACAAAAAAATATGGGGGGAGGGGCATATGAATCAACAAGTAGAACTTG
>NZ_JBFUIN010000050.1:0-16988 GCF_056401855.1 Bacillus sp. P4_D3 | reverse complement strand
ATCTRAGTCAGTTTTACTTCTTTATCAAACAAAGTACAGAATTTCTACAGCAAGATGTAAARGACTATAAAGTTGGCCAAGTCTGGAGGAATCTAAGAAAGCGCCATATCCGTAACTATCAAAAATGGTTATCCCAGGACGCAATMTCCTATCAATCAAAAGAAAAWTACAAGGCATCTACGATTAGTCGGAARCTTGGTGTAATCCGTTCTTATTTGAAATGGCTATACGAAATCCAATATATCCAGGAGCCTCTTCATGTAGAGATTCTAAGCACGGCRGTGAATAAACAACATAAACCAAAGCGTGAGTTATCATATGAGGAAGTGAAGCAGTTGCTTCATTACTATAAGGATAATGAAATTAATTATGCTTTATTATCGGTCCTAGCTACTACGGGATTACGTGTTGCAGAAGTGGCCCATGCAAAGTGGGAAGATCTTGAGTATGATGTTATACGCGGACGTTACTATTTAACAGTAGATACAAAGCGAGATAATGAACGGATTGTTTCTATTAATAAAGAGATTTTTAATCGCATCGTTGCATTTCGAATACGTAGAAGATTGCCTGTAGATATCGGAAATGTAAATGGCGGGACCATATTTCAAACCAAGAACCATACTGCTTATAGAGATAATTATTTATCACAATATATTTCTAAAATCATAAAGGCTACTGAGTTACCCTTTACAGAAAATATTAGAATTACTCCCCACTTCTTCAGACATTTTTATGTACAGTACTTGTATGACTACAAAGGATTACCACCTCATGTCATCGCAGCTGCAGTAGGTCATAAAAATGACCGGACAACAAAAGAAAACTACTTAAAACAAAGATTAACGAAAGATAACGATGCCGGGAATCTAATTTTGGAAGATGAATTTTAATTTTAACGGCTCTATATTAGTATTACAGGACTTCAATACCGGTGTGTTTAGTTATGTAATTTTTATATAACTAAAATTGATTATCCGACCATTAATTTATGTTTATTATTACAAGTATTCATTAGTTCTTCGCCAAGATTCCCTAAAAATTGTCGTATCTATGGGGATCTTGTAGAGCCTTGCTATAATGTAATGGTAACTATATCTTACTTGGGTGTTTTTTCCTAAAGACTTTATCATAATAAAAGGAGCTAGATTCTATATCTTAGCTCCCTGATTTGCAAGTTATTTAATTATAAAGGCTACGATTGCTAAAACGATACACACAATCCCACTTAATAATTGTCCTATTCCAGAACTCTGTCCATTAATTAACAAGTTGAAAAGATTTTTTCTTGTTTGAGTTTTGCCTACGAATGCATCATACTTCTTCATTTTATATACACCCGATAAAATTAATGCTAAACCAATAACGATAAGTACTATTTTTAAAACCACTATATTTACCTCCACTTATTATGTATATGTTGAATTTTCCTCAATCATTTTTTAGTTGTTGTTATAATCGTGGACAATACTCGCCTACAATTTCTAAAAAATCATTATCAATTCTTATAAGTTAATTATTACATTTCAACATTAAATAAACTATCTAATAACCTTACACAAAGATGACAGTTCTGTAAGGATAGAAGAAAACAAACAAGCTATCTACAAAAGCCTGTTTTTCTTGTTGTTGATAAATATACTTTACTTTTTCCATTTCTCTGTTCTCTTTTACAAGTAAGTTCACTAGCAACTCTGTCAATAACCMTACAAGTAAGACAAATATTGTAACAGCAAGATATTTAAAAATATTAGGCTAATAAGCTTTATGAACCTATATTTTCAATCCCGTCTATAGAAATCTTGCACTAAAAATACAATTGTTATGATAACCATGAGACCATTAACTATAAGAGCTATTACAATCGATAATTCCATAGTAGGTAATAACATAATCCATAGTGAAACAATGGATGCAATAAAGGGAACACCCTGCCTTGTTCTTGTTATGCAAAACCCTTCACTTTTTTAAGCTGTGGAATTATTCTACCGATAATTAGCAATAAAGGCGTGGTAGCCAAAACGCCTAACTATCCAAAAGCACTCTCAATAAACCAAGGTAAAAATGGCATGGCTGAAGAAAATATAAATAAGTTCAGTACTAAAAGAAATAATTGAATGAGAGATAATTTTATATGTATTTGTTGCATTTTGTTACACCTCAGAGAAATGAATAAAACTAAAATGGGTCATACAATAAGCATAAGCTGCATAATATGACCCACTTTCACACATCGTACTTCACTCTTTATAAGAGATAAGGTTATTAAAAATCCGTTACTCTACTCAATTTTTATTATACACTTATTTTTGCCATATCTTAGTAATAACTCCCTCGTTGTTCGTTTCAATGTAGTAATCACGATTATTACTATAAACATAACCCTTGAAGTTTTGAGAAATTACACCAGTATAATCAGTATAATACTGTTTTCCGTCAAACCTATAAATTGTATTTCTTACCTTTTCTCCGTATACGCGTAAACTGTCACCTTTGGAGAAGAGATATAGTTGTCCATTGATTTCGTGAACACCTGTTACCTTTTCAGCTTTATCGTTTAGATAGAATGGTATACCATCAATGTCAACAAACCCTATTTGAGTAGCTTGTCCCCAGTCATTAAAATAATATGCTTTTCCGTCAATAGTTTCTGTACCATTCACAGTAGAAGATTTTCCATCTCTAAAATAATATTTTTCTCCACCAGATTCCTTCCAACCGGAATAGTTAGTTCCATCTTCTAAACTAAAATATTTCACTGTATTACCTAATCTGCTGATCCCTAGTGGCTCAAGTACACCATCTTTCCCAAATGGTAATGTTTTATTGTCCAAAGTAACATTAACTGTTCTGTTTAGAGGTTTTCCATCCAACCCAGAAACAAACATAAGCACACCTTCATCGGAAAAACGAAGAGTGACACCTTGATCTTCTAAACGTAGTACATTTGTAGTAGCCTGGTAATCTTTAAAATAATAAATTTTATTATCAATTTCTTTCACGCCTTCTTTAATAAGCGCTCCTGAAGCATCGGAATAGTATAGACCTTTCCATGCTGATTTCTGCAGAACACCGTCATCGTTGAAGTTATAGTACTTCCCATCAATGTCGCCAATTTCGTTTCCTGGAGTCCTGTGATTATCATTTGGATTAAAATAATACGTATTGCCCTCAATTTCTTGCCAGCCCTTTAAAAGAGTTCCTGAAGAATCCGCATAATAATGACTATTATCTCTTTTTATCCAACTATTTGTTATCAATTTTCCAGAATTGTATGCAGTCCATATAGAGCCATCTTTTGCATCAGCTTTGAACTCTAACCCGTCATATGTCTTTCCTTCATGTTTCTTTGTCTCATCTTTCTTACGAGGATGCCAATCAATCAACCAATTATTCCACTCATGTGCTGCAAGGCTAGCTGTGAGTTTACTAGCTTCATTAATATCACCAGTAGTCCACGCTGGTGCACTTTTACCACTTCTAGGAACGTATAAATATTGCCCTTTATTATTTTTTAAAGAAAACTGACCGTCTTTTCGAACAACAAGATCCCATATTTCATCAGAACTGATATCTCCATCATGAGTATAAATCCATTGACTATGATCTCCTGATTTAGATGTAAGATATCTTACTTTCCCATTAAAGACAGATGATATAATAACCTTATTAGATCCCTTTTTAATCGGTGTAATTGTAAAATCAGTCCCTGAATTTGAATCCTCTGCATCTGCTTCATGGACATAATCCCCTGCTTGCAGGTTTATTCCATCATTTATAATTTTTATAGAAATAGGAGAATATTCCCCGTCTTTATGGTTTGTGTAAACATCAAGTGTACGTTTCTTCAAATCCTCACGAGCTTCAGGATCATTCGTAGCATAATTCGAAAGAACGTCTTTGCCAACTGGCTCTGAAGTAATGGTTGCTAACATTCGTTTTTCTTCTGGTAGTTTACTAAAAAGATCCTCATTCACATAACGAACATCACGCAAACCAGAGCCATTAGCAAGAAAATATCCTGGGAATTCTTGTTGTTCAAATCTACCTGCTAACACATTTTTACCACCGCTATTGTTACTTGTTAGATAATAGGTTTTGAAATTCGTAAGTGAAACACCTGTATTTCCTTCATCTAATTGCTTTTGTGTAATATACAAAATATCATGTTTAGATAGTTCTGGTTCATCAGGAGTTAAGTCTACTATTGTACCAGCGTCCTTAATACGAATTTGTTGACCATGTTTGATTGTTTTATATTCGACTTTCCCATTTGGATAAGAAAGTTTAACTGTCTTGCTAAAATTTTTATCTTTATAAAAATCAAACGCACTAATACCAAATTCCCCTTTGTTAAAAGTAGGAGCTTTATAAGCAACGTTTTCCAGACGAGCTGCATAACTGTTCTTTGCGTCTATTTCTTCTAACCATTTCCCAAATGGCTCTTTAAGAAACGCGTCATAGATATCTCCAAATGTTGTAACAATCGTTCCGAACGTATCAACATCTGCTTTTACTTTATATTCTGTTACGGGGCTAGCGCTAAATAAAATCCCCATTGCAATCCCTACAGGAAGGACTTTTCGCATACTTTTTTTTACTTTTCCATTCATAATTGTGCTCCTCACTTTGTGCTACCCTATTTTTTCTATTTATTAAACTGACTTTAACGTTCCAAAGTTTATCTTAGTTTAAATACCTTTCAAAAGTCTTTCGTAAATGTTACAAAAGTCTTACATGAATACCGTATAAAATTCTGAATTTTATACGGTATTCTATATTTTTTCAGCTTGGCCCCATGCTTATTAACCGAAGATTTTTAAGTATCTCCAAAACAAAATTTTTATTTGTAAAATGAATGAAGTAGTAAACCAGAAAGGTTGGCAAAATGCCAGCCTTTCTGGTTTTTTGGATCTCAATTTTTATTTTAATAAATCCATGATAACTAAAAGGAATAGTTTGTCTCGTTCTTATTATACAAAGGCCTTTTCTTTTCTTAAGATATGTCATAGTTACACGAATAAACAATAATAAAGGTGTAGTAATGAAAATTCCAAGTAAACCGAAACTATCTTCAACAAACCAAGGTAAGAACAGCATCCTTGAGAAAGATATAAATAGGTTAAGTACGAGAAAAAATAATTGTATGAGTAGTAATCTCATACTTATGTTTTTGTGATTCATGGTGTTAATCCTTCGCAAAAGTGTATTTTCATACTGTATTATCGGTGATTTACTTATGTATCAATCATTTTATTCCTATCGGTATGTCCAAGTTTAAGAAATTACTTACAAGAGTCTTCAAGTATTTGTATGAGAAGCAATGAAAGGGTTTTGTAACATTTCTGAAAGACTTTTGAAAGGGATTTAAATTAAGATAAACTTACCGATATGAATGTAAATACGTTGGAAACAGTATAAATTAGAAAGTAAGGAGCAAATCCATGAAGGAAAAGATAAAGAGATATATAAAAAAAATTCCCCCTGTAGGAATAGCGATGGGGATTGTATTCAGTTTCAACCCATTCACAAAACATAAAGCAAAAGCAGACGTTGATACAAGAGAAACGATTCTTACAACATTTGGAGATACCTATGATACGTTTCTAAAAGAGCCTTTTGTTATYTWTTTATCCGAACAAAGTGCTAAAAATGATTATMYAGCTAACAATGAAAACCGTGCTTACAAAGCTCCTACTTTTAACAAAGGAGAATTTGGTATTAGTGTGTATGATTATWATAAAAACCAAAACTTTTCTAAGAGAATTAAAMTTTTCTATAAAGATGGGAAAGTTGAATATAAAACGATAAAACATGGTCAACAACTTCTSATTAAGCAAGCTGGTATCATAGTGGACTTAACTCCTGATGCCTCAGATCCATATGAACATGATATGTATTATATTACACAAAAACAATTAGATGACGGGAATACTGGTATTGCGCTTACGAATTGGCAAACATATTACTTAAAAAGTGACAATAGTGGTCAAATGAATGGTCCTTTAGCTCTAAAGTATATTAGACAGGAGTTTCCAAATATAAAACCAGGTAGTGCTTCTTTTGACCTAGAGAAACTTTTTCATGCACTACCAGAAGAGAAACGAAAACTGGCAACATTAACTTCGAATCCAGTAAAAGAATCTGATATTTTTAGTTATACCTCTGATGAGCTTGCTGAGATAAAGAGACGTAAGCTGGCCGCCGTTACACAACATAAAAATGAAGAATGTTCTTCTATTTCTGTGAAAATTAGAAATGGGGATAACGTCTTGCGAACATGGGAGGGGAGTACGGATATTTCTACTTCAGCTAATTGGATCCCAGAAGATAGAAGTATATTTACAATTATTCCAATTGAAAAAGGAACTAACAAGGTGTACATAGAAGCAAATGCAACCTATCTTACATCTGCAAATGGTGAGGTGGCCGTTACAGGATTTCGCGCTTATGGACAAGTATGGACACTTGTTGATTATGGATTTGAAAGCTTCTCTTTAAAAAATAACCACGGACAATATTTATCTGTTCATGATACATCCGTATATCTTACTGACAAGCCTGATAAAAACACTATATTTGCCATTACTATTCAAAAAGATAAATGGAATGAGTGGTTAGCTAAATGGTATTCTAGCAAATAAAATGCAAGTTGATATAACCGCTAGAAGCTTTACAAACATTTTTAACGAGTAACGAACCAACAAGCCCATTTTCTGTACGTTAAGGAAATCGGCTACACAGATCCCTAAGTTGTTTTTAATCAAGCTTTATTTCAAACCAAAAATAATTCGCCCTTACGTTGAGTATATGTATTCAACGTAAGGGCCCTTTTAAATTCATACTTTAATTTTCTTGGTTAAGATAACGTATATATCTCGGCTGAACCCCTACTAGTATCAGTATGTCCAAGTTTACTAGATTTCTTGCACCAAAACCATCCCTAATACAGTGAAAAAGGACACCTTCGCCAGATACTCCTAGCAAGCGTGCCCTTTTACACTTTTCTATCAATGAAACTATTATTTTACTCCTACGTCATTCCAAGCTTTTTGCACAGCTTGATATGTCGCGCTATTAACGCCATCGTAATCAGCAACAGATTGTAATAATGCAGCACGTGCCTTGCTGAAATCACTAGTTGGTGTAAGGTACGTTGTTAAAGCACGGTAGTAGATTTTTTCTGCTTTTTCCTTACCAATAGCATTGATTGTTAAATAAGCAGCTTTATTTGGAATACCGCTATTGATATGTACGCCGCCATTGTCTCCTTCTTCTGTTGGTGGTAAATATTGATAGTCATTCATATGAGCAGGTTGGCCATACTTTTCAGGATTTGATAAGCTGCGAAGTGCATCTCCTGCAACTTTTGGCGTAGTTACAGCTTCTCCTAAATCCCAGTTGGCTGGATCAACGAAATATCCAAATACATCAGAAAAAGATTCATTTAGTGCCCCGGATTGATTTAGGTATTCAAGCTCAGCTGACTTGTCAGTTACCGCATGTGTTAGTTCGTGTGCAACAACATCAAGCGAACCTGAAAGCGGTGCAAATTCAACACCATCGCCATCACCATAAACCATTTGTTGTCCATTCCAGAATGCATTATTGTAGTTGGTTCCAAAATTGATTCCAGAACGAATTGTTGCACCTTTTCCATCAAAACTGTTACGGTTATGAACATTTTTATAATAATCATATACTTTTCCTGCATTAAAATGAGCATCAACTGCAGGAGCTTGGCTCTTATCTATCCAAGCATTATCTGTATCGAATAGAGCGTAATTATCTGGATTTTTCCAATCAGTGCCATGATTAGTTGTAGTTGTCTCAATAACGCCACCATTCATCGGCTTTGTTGTGTCTTTTAAATAGTATTTTCCATATTGACTGCTATAAGTTGTATTCAGGCTTTTTCGATCCCCTAATACGCCGTTGCCATAGCCTTTTTGCGGAGTATCTGCATCTGTAACTGCATTATATGAATTTACAATTGTTCCATCTTCTGCGTTTACATAGATTTTCCAGTTTGCTCCATAAGGTTTAATGAATTGTAATTGTACTTTATAAGTTAAGTAATAATTCCCGTCTTTTTCATAAACAACTAAATCTGCCTTTTCATTTGTAGATTTTACAGTTTCCTTCATTTGTTCTAACGGAGTCCCATTTGTTTCTACAAATGTATCTTTTTTTGCTAGATTAATATGTTTCCATGCATTTGAAAGGGCAGTTTCATTTGAAATCTTTGCCTTTGTATTTCCTTTCAAACGCTCAGCGGCAGCGGGATGTACGTCTCCGTTTACCGTTGTTACTTTGCCATCACGATCTGTATGAACAATGAAACGTGCACCATCAACTGGAACTTTATTAATAGATTGAATGTACACATAATGTTTCATTCCTAAATCATCTGACTTTACTTCTTTCAGTGTTAAGTCAGTTTGTGGGTTGATTTTAAATAATTCTTTATTTTCTTCAAGGAATGATTTTACCGCCTTTTCTGAATCTACTTTTTTATCAGATAATTTTCCTGAAAGGAAAGATGGATTTCCTTGTTCATCATTCCACTTTTTTTGAACGACTTCCATTTTGTCTAAAGCTTCTTGCTGCGATACTTGTTCTGCTGCAAAGGCACTTGAAAATGGAGCACCTAAAACCATTCCGGTTGCTAGTAATGTAACGACGGATTTCTTCATATTTATTTCTCCTCTCAATACTATGTATAATAAAGATGCATCTTATTAAGGAATTATACAGAAAAAACATTATCTTGTTATCATTAATGTAAAATTGCATATTTTTTAAAAATTATAATATTTATAACTTTCTATCCGTTTCTTGTTGGGGTATGGAAATGATTCTGGGTATGAGGGGCCAATCTGTGTTACTTTAGGGGATAATTTGCGTAGTTTTTAAGTGATAAAGGGGTTGTGTAGCAAAAGAACCAAATCACACAATAAACAGTAGCGGACATTAGAAAGGTTAAAAAACACACTTTTTGAGACATAAACAACTATCAACTAATGTAAATATTCCCCCATTATGTCTCCCCTTTACAAAAGGTAACTAATAGTGTAATATTACACTATTAGTAGAAATGAACACTAAAACCCATGAAGGTGATGTTATTTGAATAAAGAAACTGTAATTGATTTGATTTCTAAGAATGCTCGACTGATTCGTCTTGAAAGGGGATATTCTCAAGAAAAAATGGCCACTGTTCTAGGCATTTCTAAAAAGACACTGGTTCAAATTGAAAAAGAAAGAACATCCATTGGTTGGACGAATGCAGTCGTAGTTTGTGCTTTATTTAAGGATAGTCAAATCTTAAAACATATTTTAGGAGAAGAACCTTTTGAAGTAATTGAAACACTAGCTCACGATGGTATGAATACTCCAAAAGTAAAAACATTAGGTGGAAAAATGTTTTGGAATGAGATTGCGAAAAAAGGAAAGTTTCGAGTACAACAAAATGTGATTAGTCAGCATTTTCGTATTTTAGATGATAGTGAGTATCGTTGGTATAGCACGTTCGAAGAGGAAGAAGTCATGAATCGTTTTCACGAATTAACTAATGAGTAATTAAATTTTAAAGGAGTAATTACAATGGAGAAAAACAAGAAAGTCATTATATTAAATAGTCTATTAGTCGGAACTATCATACTAAATCTTTTTATCTTTACTTCACGTATGCGCTTTTTCCCTTGGTTTATTGAAGATGCATGGGGATATTGGGGAGTATTCCTTACTTCACCAATTTTAATAGGTATTTATTTTATACTAAGACATTTTCACAAGCAACAACTAGTCACAAATATAAATAAGACACTCCCATTATTTGTCGCAGTAACATCACTGATTATTGTGTTTTCACAGACAACTGATTTTTTAAATAATATTGCACTTGCAATTAACGTACCTGCAGTATTTTTTGCAGCGTATTTCCTATTCAATCAAAATGAAGGGGAAAAATAATTACGGATTTAGAATATCAATTTATTTTATAAAGCTTGAGCGTTTATCGCATCAAAAAGGAACTCGAGAAAGGAGTATAGGCTCTTTTCTCGAGTTCCTTTTTCTATCTATATGCAATTTATCATTTAAAAACTAAGCAAATTATCTCCTAAAGTTACAAATTACTATTTCTAAAATCAACCTTTATTGTATATTTGGGAGTTACTTGACGTTTCGCCTTTTTCGAACCTGAATAACACTAAGAAAATATAACCGATAATTGTTATAACCAAATAAACAAGTTGTTTTAGGGAGGCTTTATGTTAATCATTAGTGATTTTTTCTTTTTTAATACTCAAATGGCATGATAGACATTAAATGCACCTCTTCAGTTTCTTCTTTAGAATTCGTTACGACTTCGTTATGTTCAAAAGACATACTCGTTAGTATTGCAAATGCTACTAAATTTGCTAAAAAAATTTTTTGCATCTTCTTTTCTCCTCACATGTATTCCTATTAAATATAGCCAAGGGGAATATTTAATAGGAATACAAATACTTATTTTATCATTTGAAGTAAACAAATAATTGTAACAAGGGAAACCCCCTCATTTTTTGAGGGGGCTCCATCGCTTTGCTTGTCCACTTACTGTTGACAGGTATCGTAATATGTTTTCTAATTAACTGCGTGTGTTCTTGGTAATGCTTGCTCAGGGTCTTTTACAATCCAAGGAGTTGAAACAGCTGAACCGTCTGTTCTCTTTAACGTATACTTTGTTACCAGTTGATATACTGTTAATCCTGTGTTTTTACCATCTTTACTTGGAGTATTCTTTACAGTTGTTTCTTCCTTAGAGTCCGTAGTAGTTGTACTAATTTCTGTTTGTAATGTTTTTGAAATACTCGATTTAAGTGCTAGAGATGAGTCTCCAAATTTTAATCCTAAGTCTACTCCAAAGCTCATACCAACCGTTTCAGTCATCTTTTCTTGATCTGTTTTACTTACACCTTTTTTAAGTGTATACTGACGACTGCCACCAGCAGGAATAATGTCTGAATATGCTTTTTCCCAATATTCTTCTTTTACTAAAGTATAATATGGTGAATTGTGTATTTTTGTTTTATCACTCGCATTATTATCCTTTACCATAATTGATGGTATTAAAGCTGCCCCAACAACAACAGACTCTGAAGTTTGAGGTAATTGTTTATCAATAGGATCAATAGGAGGAATACTACTATAATCTGGAGCTTGTGGTCTTTCTCCTACAGTTGGTAAGGTTGGTAATGAAAAAGTACCTCGAGCAGCTGGAATGTGAAATAGCCTATCATTATCAGAAGGATTTGATTCATCCAAATCTACATAATCTAAATATCCACCCGGAACAGACGTCCCCGCCCAAGATGCAACTTTCCCAGTTCCTTGGTTCACAATTTCATAATTATTATTTCCCTTGTCTCGTAAATACCATTGTTCATTAGGGGAACCAGTCCATTTCGTTTGTCGCAAAGCCTGATCATTCAAAACAGGAGCATCACGAACACCATCAGTCCAATAGTAAGCTAGACCACCAAATGTTACAGGTTTTCCACTATTTTTGTTTACAATTGCATATGCTCCTCCATCAAGTGGGAAAAATACAAATTGTTCATTGTCACCACGGCTTCCATTATATAGAGTAATTCCTGCGTTATCAGAGTCCCATCCTTTATTTGGATATGTAAAATTACATATAAATACATATACATCAAGTATTATATATTAGGAAGTAATTCTTGATATTACTATTAATAGATGCTGATTTTATTATGTATATCTTTATACTAGTTTGTTATTCTATGTTATCGATTCATGTAGCGTTGTAATAAGGTTTGATTATAAAGAAATAACTAATCCTTATTTAAGAACAAACATCAAAAACTCCATTTTGAAAAAGTTTGACCAAAATGGAGTCCAGGTATACAGTACTTACCTTCTTTAACGATGGCTTTACGCTTACCTAATTACTACATCAAACGGGAGTTGGGGTGTTTTTCGGTTAGAATCAATACGATATTCTCCAAAACGATTTACATGTACGGTTATATAAGGGCTTAAATACGATATTAATTCTTCATTATATTCACACCCACTTTGTATGTAATGATGAAGAATACGAGATAAAGAAAATACATTATAAAAAATGAGACAATTTGCAACTAAATGATTATATTTAATGATTTTCCGTTGCTTTTCTCGATCATTTTCAGTAATAATTCCATCACCGCCAAAGAGTAACCACTTTGTAAAACCATTAAAAGCTTCTGATTTATTTGTAGCGGATTGAATCGTGCTTCTTAATCCAGCATCAGCCATGTATTGTAATAAGAATGTAGTTCTTATCACCCTTCCAAGTTCTCTAAATGCTTGATATAGCTTATTCTTTTTACTATATGTCCCCAATTTATTTAGGATAGTAGACGGTGTTATTTTGCCTGCTTTAATAGACATAGCTACTCTCATCATATCTGGATAATGATTTTGTATGAGTTCCCAATCGATTTCTCCGGAAAAAAGTTCATTAATATGTTCATATACTTCTTCCTTGCTAGGGCGAAATAGCTTCAAGTCCTTCCAATTCCGAATTCTAGGCATCAACTGAATTCCAAGCAAAGCTGATAACCCAAATACCGTTACGCTTTGCCCTTGTGTATCAGAATGGATAATATCAGGTTGTATTTCTACTTTATCATTCATTAAAATATCTAATATATAGACTCCTTCCCATACTCCACAAGGAATAAAGTTACTGAACAAAGCAATATAGGTATCTGAAACATGATAATATCCTATACCACCATATCCACCATAGCGAATATGATTTTCAGACAACAGATTTTGCTCATATAAATCCCACTTCGTTCCATCAGCTGAAGCACTTTTCCCATCACCCCAATATTTTGGTAGATCAAATTGATTATAGGCATTAATAATATATTGAATCGCTTTATCTAAGGCTTCATGTGTTACATGTCGTTGATTAATCCAAGCAATTTGTTTACGATCAAAAGTACTTAAAGAACGAGCTGTTTGAGTTGGTCCTAAATTACAACCATAGCAAAATACATTGGTAATATAGCGATCAACCGCATGATCTTGCTTTGCATCATAACCAGAAATAGGACCAAAAAAGCGAGTCCAATTTAGCCAATGTTCCGTATCAGCTAAAACATCTAATACATTAATAGGTTCTAATCTTTGGTATATATAAGACTCTAGCTCTTTGAGTTGAGGTGGATATTTCCGTTTTACTAGTTTTTTAATTACCACTTCACCATTTTAATACGTACTTGTTTATTATTATGAAATGATGAATCAACGGCCTGTGTAACAGATTGAAGTTCTTGATTCTCCATAAGAATTCCAAACTTCTACTGTTGGTATCGGTAAAAAGGCTTTTTTAGCAATGTGATGAATAATTGTTTGAGGAATATCTAAAAATTGTGGGAAAAACCCTAGTTTTTGTACGACTTTTATTAACACTAACAACCCCAATTGCTGAACATTTCCCCTTGATTTACATTCAGCCCATTGTATTTCTGCATGTAGCGGTGTATAGGATTCTTCTAAATCCTGTTCTGATAGATTGTGTTTTATTCTAGGATAAATGGTATCTTGAATGCTTGGCATGATTAACCCCTTATTATAATTTTATAATTCTAAATCATTTATATAATAAAACAGGAACCTATCTTATTTCCTGATAGGTTCCTTCCTTAAATGGAAAAAAAATTCAGTCGTGGCGGGTTATTCTTTGAATCGTTTCCGTACCCCTTCTACCGTGATCTAATCTCGAAGTTTCCATCAATAAAAAAGGAACTGACATAGGTCAGCTCCAATCCTAAGCTAACACACCCGTTAATTTAAGTACATTTATTCACAAAAGTGTAACACTTGACAAACTTCTTGTGAAAAATAAAGAATTGCCGAAACAACTTCATTTTTTAATTTGTGAATAAATAGTATTCAATTTTTTCTTCGCTAGTTTGAATATCTTTAATTTTTATTTGGTAGGTAACCATGTTACTATTGCGGTATTTACCTTCTTAGCGCAACAGCTGGCTCAGTATGAATAAGCTTATGACTTGCTATTATGCTTATTACGATGATAACAATAACTGTCACAAGAATAGAAAGCATCRTTTGAGGTATCGTGATAACTAGGCTTAACCCAAAAGTAATACTTACAAGATAGACGCAACTGATTAAGACAGCATTAAAAACAGCTGCCATTCCCGATAACAACATATTTTCGCAGGTTATCATTCTTCGTATTGTACCTTTACTAAAACCTAGTGCAGATAACAGTCCTAATTCCCTATATCTCGAATTTTGTAATTTAACAAGCAGAATAACACTGATAAAGAGACCAATTGCTAAAATCAAAATAGATACTACTAAGAACAGACGGCTAAGGCTGTTAAAGGTATTTTGTAAGGCTGCAATTTCGCTTGAAACATTTTTACTGTCTATATCTTTTGCCTTCAGCATTTCACTCACAGAAACAATATCATCAAAACTTGTCACATCATAACTAATTGAATAACATTTTTTATCCTTATTATTCTTATAAAACTTCTGTTCAACATCACTGCTTACAATGAAATCATCATAGCCAGCATTAAAGATACCGCTTATCTTCAACTTGTACTCTTTTCCTTCATACTTTAATGTGAGTTTTTGACCAATTAAACCTTTGAAATTATTATTGAATTTTTTCGCAAGGCTTGGCGTAAGGGATATTTCATTAGCTCCTCTTTTTGGCATAGTTCCATAAGACATGCTTTCGGTAGCCTTTGGCGTTGGATATTTCTCAATCATTGTTTCAGATTTATCTTCTATGCTTAAAGACACATTATCAATTTTGTATTGATAATAAACATTTTCGATACGCTGATCAGATTTTAACAGTTGAAAAACTGTTCCGTCATCTTCCCCTTTGATGTAGCCATTGTTAAAGGCGGTGTTTTTTTCTTTGAAATCAGCAATAGACTGTTCCAGAATATTCCCTGAAGATAAGGACAACATAAAGGCAAGAATGCCGATAGAAATGGCTAAACTGACCAACATGTATCGCATGAAATGTACTTTGAAATTTTTAAGTCCTCTTTTAAAAGCAGAAACTCTTGCAGTCGGATTAAATGTAACCTTATGTTCGCTTTTTTCAGTGCCTTTAACCACTTTATTATCAGCAACAATTCTACCATTTTCGATAGACATTACCTCATCAGCGAAGTCACAGTTTTTTTGATCGTGTGTGATGACTATGACTAAACAGTCTTTTGATATTTCTTTCAAAATTTTCATTATTTCCGTTGAATTGCTACGGTCTAACGCTCCAGTTGGTTCATCTGCCAAGATAATTGATGGATTGCTAATTAACGCTCTTGCGATGGCAACTCTTTGCTTTTGACCACCTGAAAGATTTTCTATATTTTCATTTGCCTTTGATGACAATCCAAGTTGATTTAAAAGTTTCTCAGCATTATTGATGTATTCTGCTTTCCCCACAGGATGTAACTCTGAGGAAAGCAAGATATTTTCAAGCACGGTATGTCCACTTAAAAGATGATAGTTTTGAAAAACAAAGCCGATATTGTCTCTTCGATATGCACAAAGCTCATCTACTTTCATTCTACTAATTGATGTATCGCCTACGGATATTTCACCGTCATAGGTGCTGTCAAAGCCAGCAAGCATATTAAGAAGCGTACTTTTACCGCTACCTGAAGCACCTACAAGGCATATAAGTCCTTTGCTTGGAAAATCAAAACTCATATTGTCAAAAATAAGTGTTTCATCATACTTTTTTGTAAGATTTTTTATCTGTATCATTATCGATCACCAGTCCTAAGCGCTGTGGATACATTGACTTTAACAAAAGTAGAGATAGTTACTCCAAATGCCACAACTGCAACTCCCACTAACAAAAGTACACCTGTGAACAGCATTTTTGCATTTAAAATATCAACACTAAACTGGGCTTTTGTTACCAAATTGATAAGTGGAGATGTAACAAGCAAGAAAAGAATTGCCGTAGCCATTGCAATGACTGTTTCACTGAAAATGAGTAAGCTTAAATGCTTGTTATTATAACCGCTGATCTTATAAATGGCATATTCTCTTTTTCTCATAATGCCTGTAATAAGAAAGATCGCCATTACCATCACACCTGATAAAAGAGTAATACTAAGGCTTGCAGATTCAGTTTGTTCGGTCGTTTGTGCATTAAGTCTTACAATGTCCTCAACTCGTTCAAAATCGCCAATAGGAACGATACCTTTTGAATTTAACTCATCTTTAATAGAAATCATATCTGCTGGAGTTTTTGCACGAATGATAAAACCCATCTTTTCAGAACGGATTTCCGCTTGTTTTCTCATTTCACCGAGTGCAGTTTTACTAAAAAAGAAAGCATCATCAATGTATTGTTCCATCGTCTTTCCTTCATATTCATATACTAAATTTGCATCAATTACACCAACGATCTTTGCCTTTATTGAAACGTCTTTTAATAAAGGTTCACCACTTTCCAGATTATACATGGAACTATTGAAGGTGATCTCTTTTCCAATTGCTTGTTCATTATCGATACCTAATTTTTTCACAAAGCTTTCAGGAACAACAACCTCATTACTGTTTCCCATAGGCATTTTACCCGATAAAAGTTTGTTAATGTGAGGTACGCTACCAGTACTTTCAACTTTGTATTCTTTTCCATCAACATTGACATTTATATTCTTAATATTGTCTGGTATAAGCACTCCAAATCCAACTCGCTTATCATTTACAAATTGTTCATATAATCCACCTATGTTCTGTGTTACATCTGCCTTTGGTCCCTCATCGTTATTTCCCTCTGTACCGCTTGCACTTGTAAAATTATCAACTACGGTAATGTTCAATATTCCTTTATCATAAGTATCCAATAATTTATCAAACGCTGCCTGACTGCTGTTGTTAATTACACCATTCACTGTTGTAAGCAATAGGAT
>NZ_JBFUIN010000049.1:0-17149 GCF_056401855.1 Bacillus sp. P4_D3 | reverse complement strand
TAGTGGTAAGGAAAATTCTACCATCAAACGTCCATTACCATCTTTCCGATCAGCAACAACGATTGATGGCAAACCGAAAAACTTAGATGCGAGTATTACAAGTATCATTCATGAAATTGGTGTACCCGCTCATATTAAAGGATATATGTACTTACGAGAAGCAATCTCTATGGTGTACAATGATATCGAATTACTAGGATCTATTACGAAAGTATTATATCCAGATATCGCAAAGAAATATAATACAACAGCAAGTCGTGTCGAGCGCGCAATCCGTCACGCAATTGAAGTAGCTTGGAGCCGTGGGAATATTGATTCTATTTCGTCCTTATTTGGTTATACAGTATCGATGTCAAAAGCAAAACCTACGAATTCCGAGTTCATCGCAATGGTTGCGGATAAGCTAAGACTTGAACATAAGGCTAGCTGAGATTAGTATATTCAAAATAAATTTTTTTATAAAAGATCAATGAGTTTAAAACACTCGTTGATCTTTTATTTTGTTATAAGGATAATATTGAAGTAGTATTTCATAAGAAATATGATTATGACACATTTAAAGGTGATTCATTTATTTATATGGAAAATAAAACATATATTTAGTAAGATTATCTATAAAGGGATATTTCTTGATATGATATTTGTTAGGGAATATTGGGAGGTTTATATGAAAAAGAAAATTTTAATTTGGATTGGATGTGCAATAGGCTTAGTTGGGCTTACTGCTGGTATAACTTATGGAATGTTAGAACTTGCAGATAATCCGGCGGACAAACAAGCTAGTGCTGAAATAGATACAAGCGAATATAAAACAGTTCCAAAAGAAAAAGAAGCGCAGTTTGGTGAGATTGGTGGCGCAAGTGCGAAACTTCAAATTACAAAAGATTCTACTGAAGAAGACTTAGTTAAAGCGATGCATAGTATGACTCACCAAAAAGTAATAGCTGAGCAAAAATGGGGAGCAATCCCGATGTCTAAAGAGAATGCTGAAAAAGTAAGAAGTATCTTAAATGAGAGTAATTTTGAAACGAAAGAAGAACTTTTAGCGATTGCTGAAAGATGGATAAACAAAGACTTTAGTAAAGTTGTGGACGATCATAACTACTTTTGGAAACTGCAAGGTGGTAATATCGGAAAAGCTACAGGAGTTATGGATCCGCTAGAAGAGCAAACTTTTTCTTTAAATAATTTTGGAGATGGAGTAACAGGTGAATTACACAAATCTGGAGACCTTCAATAGGTTGGAGGAAATTAAAATTTGCAATTTGTAGAAAAAGCTTCTTTATAGAGGCTTTTTATTTTGTTGTTCCATGCATTCATAATTTTAGTGGGTAAGTTATCCGTGATATAATAGAGAAAAATAAAAAGCCCTGCAAAACAGGACTATATTATTCTTCGTCTTTATTTTGTTTTTCTAATTCAACTAATTTTTGGATTAAAATATGCTGAGGCATATGCATAAGTTGTTCAAGTGGAACACCTAACGCTTTTGATAGGCGGACTGCAGTGTCTGGAGAAATTTGTAATGGTCTCATAGAAGTACCTCCTTTTTCGTATAGTATAGCATAAGATTGGGGGAGTGAGGATGACTCTTATATTTGCGCACCGTGGTGCGGCGGGAACGTATCCGGAAAATACAATGATTTCATTTGAAGCAGCAGAGGCTTTCGGGGCAGACGGAATTGAACTCGATGTTCAATTAACGAAAGATGGAAAAGTTGTCGTTATTCATGATGAAACTGTGAATCGAACGACGAATGGAAAAGGTGCTGTTCGAAATTATTTATACGAAGATTTATGTAAGTTAGATGCAAGTTATAAATTTAGTGAAAAAATAGGCTTTTGTAAAATTCCTCTTTTAGAAGAGGTACTGGAATGGCTTGAAAAAACGCAATTGCTACTTAATATTGAACTTAAAAATGATAAAATTCCATACAGAGGTTTAGAAGAAGAGGTTATAACACTTGTGCGTAAGTTTAGTCTGGAGGATCGTGTTATATTTTCTTCGTTTAACCACTATAGTATGAAACGGTGCCATATGATGGCTCCTGATATTCAAACAGCTATTTTGTATCGGGAAGGTTTGCATAGCCCGTGGGCATATGCAAAAAAGATGGGTGCTACTGCAGTGCATCCGAATTATCGTTATCTTCAAGATGCCATCGCTGAATTAACGATGGAAAGTGGTGTAGAGGTTCGTCCTTACATGATAAATGAAGAAACGCTTATGCGTAAATATTTTGATATGAACATATCGGCGATTATTACTGATTATCCTGAAACAGCAAGAACTTTATTACCGATAAAAAATGAGACCTAATATAATGGTCTCATTTTTTTATCGGTATGTGAAAACTTTGTTCTATCTTCTGAAGCGGGCTTGCACTTTATTTCTCTTACGATCTCTGTGTAAGACGAAGCCGCCGAAAATATAAAACCCGAGTGCAAAGCAAAGAGCGCCGATTAAAAATTGTAACCATAATATAGGGATTGGGGAGAATAAAATCCCAAATACAGTATCTCTCATTAGTTTAATACCAAGCACGGCTAATGAAATCGGGATGAGTGCTAATGATAGAGCGAGGTAACGCTGCATACATAACGCCCCTTTTCAGATTATTTTGTTTATTTTAATGATGTTATATGAAAAGGGGGTTTGTCAAGAGATTGCTGAACGAGTAAGATAAGGATGTGAAAAATTTTGCAGAGATACTTCGAGAGGAAGTGTAATGTATGAAACAAAAGGTGTTAATTGTTGGAGCGGGTGAAGGTGGGAGTATACTACTGAGTCTGTTACAAAATTCGAATATATTTCAAATTATAGGAGTTATTGATATTAATCCAATTGCGAAAGGATTACAAATCGCAAAGGAATATGGGACTCCGATTGGTGATAGTGTAACTCCGTTTCTTTCTATGCATATTGATGTAATGTTTGATATGACAGGTGATTATGATTTACATAAAGTTTTATTGGGAAGCAAGCATAAAGACACCCTTCTTATACCAGGGGATATTGCAAAAATTGTTACGAAACTAGCGCATGAGAAGGAAAGCTTAATTGGGAAGCTAGAAGAACAGACGCAACAAGGGAATTTAATTTTAAATTCTACGCACGACGGTATGATTGTTATAGACCAAGAGGGACAAGTTCGTCTGTTTAATAAAAGTGCAGAGCGTATTA
The DNA here is from genome assembly GCF_056401855.1 of Bacillus sp. P4_D3. Taxonomy (NCBI): domain Bacteria; kingdom Bacillati; phylum Bacillota; class Bacilli; order Caryophanales; family Bacillaceae; genus Bacillus; species Bacillus sp. P4_D3. The sequence continues at coordinate 13,965 of NZ_JBFUIN010000049.1, read as the reverse complement.
TCGGATATAAGAAAGAAGAGGCGATAGGAAAATATATTTTAGAAGTTATTCCAACGAGTAAGTTGCTTCGGATTATACGTACGAAACAAATAGAAGTGAATCATGAACTGACGCTAGAAAATGAAAATAAGATCATTACAACGCGTATTCCAATATTAAAAGAAGATGGAGAGGTTCAAGGAGCATTTGCGATTTTTAAAGATATTACAGAAGTTGTAGATTTAGCGGAAGAAGTTACAGATTTAAAAGAAATTCAAACGCTACTTGAGGCGATTATTAACTCATCTGAGGAAGCAATTTCGGTTGTTGATGAGAAAGGAAGAGGGTTAGTTATAAACCCTGCTTATACGAAGTTAACGGGTTTAACCGAAGAGGATATTATAGGGAAGCCAGCTACAACTGATATTGTAGAAGGTGAAAGTATGCATATGAAAGTACTTCGGACGCGCCGAGCGGTACGAGGAATACATATGAAGATTGGGCAAAAAAAGCGAGATGTAATTGTAAACGTAGCACCGGTTATTGTTGATGGAATATTGAAAGGGAGCGTCGGGGTAATTCGCGATGTATCAGAAATTCAAAAGTTAACAAATGAATTGAATAGGGCAAGACAAATCATTCGAACGTTAGAAGCAAAATATTCATTTGATGATATTGTTGGTGATTCAGATGAAACGACGGCAGCTATTGAACAAGCAAAACTTGGAGCGAATACACCGGCAACAGTATTGCTTAGAGGGGAATCTGGTACGGGGAAAGAGTTATTTGCACACGCTATTCATAACGGTAGTAATCGAAAATACAATAAGTTTGTACGAGTAAACTGTGCTGCTATTTCTGAGACCTTATTAGAAAGTGAATTATTCGGTTATGAGGAAGGCGCGTTTTCTGGAGCGAAAAGAGGCGGGAAACGAGGATTCTTTGAAGAAGCGAATAATGGAAGTGTTTTTTTAGATGAAATCGGAGAGTTATCTGCAAATACGCAAGCGAAGCTCCTTCGTGTACTACAAGAAAAAGAAATTGTGAAAGTAGGGGGAACGAAAGCGATACCTATTAATGTTCGAGTGATCGCTGCGACGCATGTGAATTTAGAAAAAGCTATTTTAGAAGGGAAGTTCAGAGAGGACTTATATTATCGTTTAAATAAAATCCCCATTCAAATCCCTTCCCTTCGTCAGCGTAAAGGAGACATACCAGCGATTGCAGAAAGGTTAATTCAAAAAATTAATCAAGATTATGGTCGTAATGTAGAAGGACTCACCGATTCAGCCATTTCGTATTTACAATCATATGAATGGCCAGGGAATGTTAGGGAACTTGAAAATATTTTAGGACGAGCTATTATCTTTATGAATTATAACGAGATATATATTGATGTACATCATTTACCGCCTTTACATAAAGAAGAACAAGTAGAGACGAAACAAAATAATTTATTACCTGAATTAGAAGAGAAGGCCCTTGAACACCTAGTGACAGAATTTGAGGGGAATATTATCCGTGAATATTTAGAGAAATTTGATGGGAACAAAACGAAGACTGCAAAAGCGTTAGGGATTTCAGTTCGAAACTTATATTACAAGATAGAAAAGCACGACTGTGCAAAAAATAGCATGCAATAAATTGCGCACCATGCAATTTATTGCATGGTATACAAAAAGTGACAAAACGAGACAGAATATTTAGTTGTTTTCCAAAGTATTGATTTCACTGCATTTTGAATGCGTTTTCATTATTGGTAAGACCAATTTTAAAAGTTGGCACGGTATTTGCTTAATGAATAGACGAGGGACGACGGAAAGGGTTGATTACAAAATATGAAGTTAGAACACTTAATTGATCAAGCAGCAGGACAGCCTAAAAAAACTATGGCTGTAGCAGTAGCTGAAGATCATGAAGTAATTGAAGCTGTAGCGAAAGCAATCAAGTTACAGCTAGCTCAATTTCGTCTATATGGAAATCAAGAGAAAATAATAGGGATGCTACAAGAGCATGGGTTACAAACTTCAGAACATATTGAAGTGATTGCAGCAGCGTCAAGTGCTGAGGCTGCAGAACTTTCTGTTAAAGCTGTAAGCAATGGCGAAGCAGATGTACTAATGAAGGGGAACATCCCAACAGCAAATATTTTGAAAGCTGTATTAAATAAAGAGTGGGGACTTCGTAAGGGCAGCGTGCTTTCACATGTTGCAGCGTTTGAAGTTCCAAATTACGATCGTCTTATTTTTGTTACAGACGCAGCGATGAACATTGCACCTGATGTAACACAAAAAGCTGCTATTATACAAAATACTGTAGAAGTTGCCCAGGCAATAGGAATTGATTTGCCAAAGGTAGCGCCAATTGCAGCGGTAGAGGTTGTTAATCCTGCGATGCAAGCGACAATTGATGCAGCGATGTTAACTCAAATGAATCGCCGCGGACAAATTAAAAATTGTGTCGTTGATGGACCACTTGCTTTAGATAATGCAGTATCACAAATTGCAGCAGAACATAAAGGCATAGTAAGTGATGTAGCAGGTAAGGCAGACATTTTACTCGTCCCAACGATTGAAGCTGGAAATGTGCTATATAAATCACTCGTCTATTTTGCAAATGCAAAGGTAGGAGCGATGATTGCTGGCGCTAAAGCACCGATTGTTTTAACATCACGTGCTGATTCAGCAGAAACAAAAGTATATTCATTAGCATTGGCAGTTGCGACTGCTTCAAAATAAACCAAATAGGGTAAAACAATTAGGGGGAAACGACAATGACATTAGAAATCTTCGAATACTTAGAAAAATATGATTATGAGCAAGTGGTATTTTGTCAAGATAAAGAATCTGGTTTAAAAGCAATCATCGCAATCCATGATACAACACTTGGACCAGCTCTTGGTGGAACAAGAATGTGGACATATGATTCTGAAGAAGCGGCGATTGAAGATGCATTGCGTCTTGCAAAAGGGATGACATACAAAAATGCAGCAGCTGGTTTAAACTTAGGTGGTGCAAAAACAGTAATTATCGGTGATCCACGTAAAGATAAAAGCGAAGCGATGTTCCGTGCATTAGGACGCTACATTCAAGGACTAAACGGACGTTACATTACAGCTGAAGATGTTGGTACAACAGTAGATGATATGGATATTATCCATGAAGAAACTGATTTTGTAACAGGGATTTCACCATCATTCGGTTCTTCTGGTAACCCATCTCCAGTAACTGCATACGGTGTTTACCGTGGTATGAAAGCAGCTGCAAAAGAAGCGTTCGGTACAGATAACCTAGAAGGAAGAGTAATTTCTATTCAAGGTGTTGGTAACGTAGCATATCACCTATGCAAACATTTACACGCTGAAGGAGCAAAATTAATCGTTACAGATATTAATAAAGAAGCTGTACAACGTGCAGTAGAAGAATTCGGTGCAACAGCAGTTGAGCCAAATGAAATTTACGGTGTTGAATGTGATATTTACGCACCATGTGCATTAGGCGCAACAGTTAATGATGAAACTATTCCACAACTTAAAGCAAAAGTAATCGCAGGTTCTGCAAATAACCAATTAAAAGAAGATCGTCACGGCGACATCATTCATGAAATGGGTATTGTATACGCACCAGACTATGTTATTAATGCAGGTGGCGTAATTAACGTAGCAGACGAATTATATGGATACAATAGAGAACGTGCATTAAAACGTGTTGAGTCTATTTATGACACAATTGCAAAAGTAATCGAAATTTCAAAACGCGATGGCATAGCAACTTATGTAGCAGCAGATCGTCTAGCTGAAGAGCGCATTGCAAGCTTGAAAAACACTCGTAGCACATACTTACGCAACGGTCACGATATTATTAGCCGTCGCTAATCATTCATATATAACTTTTACAAAAGGTGTGGTTACCTCTTATGAGGTTCCCACTTCCTTTTGAATTTATTAGTGGAGGTAGCAACATTGTCTGTAAATCGAATTCTTGTTATTAACCCAGGTAGTACATCCACAAAAATTGGTGTTTTTGATAATGAAAGACCCGTTCTAGAAGAAACTATTCGTCATGACGTAGAACAGATTGGGAAATATAAGCGAATTATCGACCAATATGAGTTTCGAAAAGAAACGATTTTAGAAGTTCTACATTCTCATGGTATTAACATTTCAAAATTAAACGCTGTTTGTGGACGTGGTGGATTACTTCGTCCAATCGAAGGCGGTACGTATACAGTAAACAATGCGATGTTAGAAGATTTAAAAAATGGGTTTAGCGGTCATCACGCTTCAAATCTCGGAGGCATTCTAGCTTATGAAATCGCTTCTGGATTAAATATTCCTGCATTCATTGTGGATCCTGTCGTTGTAGATGAAATGGAACCGATTGCTCGTATTAGCGGTATTGCTGGTATGGAACGTAAAAGTATTTTCCATGCATTAAACCAAAAAGCGGTTGCTCGTAAAGTAGCAGATGAATTAAATCACAAATATGAGGATTTAAATTTATTAGTTACACATATGGGCGGCGGTATTACAGTTGGTGCTCATAAAAAAGGAAAAGTTATCGATGTTAATAATGGCTTAAACGGAGAAGGACCATTTAGTCCAGAGCGTGCTGGTACAGTACCAGTAGGGCAATTAGTTGAAATGTGTTTCTCTGGTGAGTATTACCGAGACGAAATGGTCAAAAAACTTGTCGGACAAGGTGGACTTGTAAGTCTTATCGGTACAAACGATGCAATTAAAGTAGAACAAATGGTTGAAAAAGGTGATCCTGAAGCAACTCTTATTTATAAAGCAATGGCATATCAAGTTGCAAAAGAGATTGGCGGAGCTAGTGCTGTACTTCACGGGAAAATCGATGCAATCGTATTAACTGGCGGACTTGCGTACAGTAAAATTCTTGTCGATGAAATAAAAGAACGTGTTCACTGGATTGCAGATGTTATCGTACATCCAGGAGAAGATGAATTACAAGCGTTAGCAGAAGGAGCACTTCGTGTATTACGTGAAGAAGAAGCTCCAAAAGAATATGTTGTACGAGAAAAACAAACAGTAGCTAGGGGTTGAGATAATGGCAAGAGAATATGATTTAGTCATCGTTGGCGGCGGTACTGGTGGATATGTTGCTGCTATTCGTGCATCACAACTAGGGTTAAAAACTGCACTTGTTGAAAAAGAAAATCTTGGTGGTACTTGTTTACACAAAGGATGTATTCCTAGTAAAGCTCTTTTACGTAGTGCGGAAGTATACGCAACTGCTAAAAAAGGAGAAGAGTTCGGAGTTATTGCAAGTAACGTAGAACTAAACTTTGCTAAAGTACAAGAGCGTAAAGAGAAGATTGTAACGCAGCTTCATAAAGGCGTTCAGCATTTAATGAAACAAGGTAAAATTGATGTGTTTGAAGGTATTGGCCGTATTCTTGGCCCATCTATTTTCTCTCCAATGCCAGGTACAATTTCAGTTGAACTTGCAAGTGGAGAAGAGAATGAAATGTTAATTCCAAAAAATGTACTTGTTGCAACAGGTTCTCGTCCAAATTCATTACCAGGATTAGAGTTAGACGGAGAGTATGTAATGTCTTCGGATCATGCCCTAAAAATGGAAACGCTTCCTAGTTCGATCATTATTGTTGGTGGCGGTGTAATTGGTATTGAGTGGGCATCTATGCTTGCTGACTTCGGTGTAGAAGTTACAGTATTAGAGTATGCGAAAAACATATTACCACTAGAGGATAATGACGTTTCAAAAGAAATGCAGCGTCTATTCAAGAAAAAAGGTATTAAAGTGGTAACTGGTGCAAAAGTATTACCGGAAACATTGGTAAAAGATAATGGAGTAACAATTCAAGCTGAACATAACGGTGAGAATAAAGCATTTAAAGCAGAAAAAATGCTTGTATCTGTAGGAAGACAAGCGAATACGCAAAATATGGGCTTAGAGAATACAGATATTGTTGTGGAAAAAGGATACATTCAAACAAATGAGTTTTATCAAACGAAGGAATCTCATATTTACGCAATTGGAGATGTAATCGGTGGCCTACAACTTGCTCACGTTGCTTCGCATGAAGGAATTGTTGCTGTAGAACATATTGCTGGTAAAGAAGTTACACCAATTGATTATTCTATGGTATCGAAATGCGTATATAGCAGTCCAGAAGTTGCTTCTGTTGGTTTAACAGAACGAGAAGCGAAAGAAAAAGGCTATAAGTTAAAAGTAGGTAAATTCTCATTCCGTGCAATCGGAAAGGCACTTGTATACGGAGAATCAGACGGTTTTGTAAAACTTGTAGTTGATGAAGAAACAAATGACATTCTTGGTGTTCATATGATCGGACCACACGTAACAGATATGATTTCTGAAGCGGGTCTTGCAAGAGTACTTGATGCAACACCTTGGGAAGTAGCACATACAATTCATCCGCATCCATCATTATCTGAGGCGATTGGTGAAGCTGCATTAGCTGTAGATGGAAGAGCGTTACACGCATAAAAATGTGGATTTAGGAGGTTATGAAAAATGGCAGAAGTAAAAGAAAAGCGCCATGAAGAGTTTGGTTTAAGTGATGAGCAAGTATTAGAAATGTTCCGTACGATGTTACTTGCACGTAAAATCGACGAACGTATGTGGTTATTAAACCGTGCAGGTAAAATTCCATTCGTAATTTCTTGTCAAGGACAAGAGGCTGCACAAGTTGGAGCAGCGTTCGCTCTTGATAGAGAGAAAGATTATGCATTACCATACTACCGTGATATGGGTGTTGTATTAGCGTTTGGTATGACAGCAAAAGAACTTATGTTATCTGCTTTCGCGAAAGCTGGAGATCCAAACTCTGGTGGTCGTCAAATGCCTGGTCACTTCGGTCAAAAGAAAAATCGTATTGTGACAGGTTCATCTCCAGTAACAACACAAGTACCACATGCAGTTGGTATTGCACTAGCTGGAAAAATGGAGAAGAAAGATTTAGTAACGTTCGTTACATTCGGAGAAGGCTCTTCAAACCAAGGTGATTTCCATGAAGGGGCAAACTTTGCTGGTGTACACAAACTACCTGTTATTTTCATGTGTGAAAATAATAAATATGCAATCTCTATTCCGGTTGAAAAACAATTAGCATGTAAAAACGTATCAGATCGTGCAATTGGTTACGGTATGCCTGGATATACAATAGACGGAAACGATCCGCTTGCAGTATATAAAGCTGTTAAAGAAGCAGCAGACCGCGGTCGTCGTGGTGAAGGCCCAACTTTAATTGAAACAGTATCATATCGTTTAACAGCACATTCTAGTGACGACGATGATCGTGTTTACCGTGATAAAGAAGAAGTAGAAGAAGCGAAGAAAAAAGATTCAATTATAACATTTGCAGCTTATTTAAAAGAAGTTGGCGTGTTAACTGAGGAATTTGAAAAACAAATGTTAGATGAAATTATGCATATCGTAAATGAAGCAACAGAATATGCAGAAAATGCTCCGTATGCAGCACCTGAAGATGCATTGAAGCACGTATACGCAGAATAGGGGGGAACGTTTCATGGCTGTAATGTCTTATATTGATGCTATTACATTAGCAATGCGCGAAGAAATGGAACGCGATGAGAAAGTATTCGTTTTAGGAGAAGATGTTGGTAAAAAAGGTGGCGTGTTTAAAGCGACACACGGTTTATATGATCAATTTGGTGAAGATCGTGCACTTGATGCACCGCTTGCAGAATCTGCAATTGCTGGGGTAGCAATTGGTGCGGCAATGTATGGTATGCGCCCAATCGCTGAAATGCAGTTTGCTGATTTCATCATGCCAGCAGTAAACCAAATTGTTTCTGAGGCAGCAAAAATTCGTTATCGTTCTAACAACGATTGGACTTGTCCAGTTACAATTCGTGCGCCATTTGGCGGGGGTGTTCACGGTGCATTGTATCATTCACAATCTGTAGAAGCGATGTTTGCAAACCAACCAGGTTTAAAAATTGTTATCCCTTCTACACCATATGATGCAAAAGGCTTATTAAAAGCAGCAATTCGTGATGAAGATCCAGTATTATTCTTTGAACATAAGCGTGCATATCGCTTAATTAAAGGTGAAGTGCCAGAAGATGACTATGTATTACCAATCGGAAAAGCAGATGTGAAACGCGAAGGTGATGATATTACTGTTATCACTTACGGATTATGTGTTCACTTTGCTCTTCAAGCAGCTGAGAAATTAGCACAAGATGGCATTTCTGCACACATTCTTGATTTACGTACTGTGTATCCGTTAGATAAAGAAGCGATTATTGAAGCAGCTTCTAAAACAGGTAAAGTTCTTCTTGTAACAGAAGACAATAAAGAAGGAAGTATCATAAGTGAAGTGGCAGCAATTATTGCTGAAAATTGTCTGTTTGATTTAGATGCGCCAATCGCACGTCTTGCAGGCCCAGACGTTCCGGCAATGCCATATGCACCAACAATGGAAAAATTCTTTATGGTAAATCCAGATAAAGTTGAAAAAGCAATGCGTGAACTTGCGGAATTTTAATCGGGGGGACTATACATGGCTGTAGAAAATATCACAATGCCTCAGCTCGGGGAGAGCGTTACAGAGGGTACAATTAGTAAATGGCTCGTTAATGTTGGCGATCACGTAAACAAGTATGATCCACTTGCAGAAGTAATGACTGATAAAGTAAATGCCGAAGTACCATCTTCTTTCACTGGTATTGTGAAAGAGCTAATAGCTGGCGAAGGTGAAACGTTAGCTGTAGGTGAAGTTGTTTGTGTCATTCAAGTAGAAGGCGCAGATGAAGTAGCAGCAACAGCTGTAGAGGAAAAAACGAAAGAAGAACCAAAGGCAGAAGTAACTACGCCTGAAAAAGCACCGAAAGCAAAACAACCAACTGATGGAAAACCACGTTTTTCACCAGCTGTGTTAAAACTTGCGGGTGAGCATAACGTTGATTTAGATTTAGTAGAAGGTACGGGGGCAAATGGCCGTATTACTCGTAAAGATATTTTAAAGCTAGTGGAATCTGGAAATATTCCGCAAGCAGGTGCGAAGAAAGAGGCAGTTGTTGCAGTAGCAGCGCGTCCAGAAGCACCAAAATCAGCGGCAGTAGCCCCGGTAGCGTCAAAAGTAGAAGCTGCAAAACCAGTTTCTGTGCCGACAATGCCTGGAGATATCGAGATTCCGGTAACAGGTGTGCGTAAAGCAATTGCAGCAAATATGTTACGCAGTAAACACGAGGCACCTCATGCTTGGATGATGATTGAAGTAGATGTGACAAACCTTGTATCATACCGTAACTCAATTAAAGGCGATTTCAAAAAGCGTGAAGGCTTTAACTTAACGTTCTTTGCTTTCTTCGTAAAAGCAGTAGCACAAGCGCTAAAAGAATATCCTCAAATTAACTCAATGTGGGCTGGCGATAAAATCGTTCAGAAGAAAGACATTAACCTTTCTATCGCTGTTGCAACAGAGGAAGAACTATTTGTACCAGTAATTAAGCACGCGGACGAGAAAACAATTAAAGGTATCGCTCGCGAAATTACAGAACTTGCAGGAAAAGTACGCACGAAATCATTAAAAGCTGATGAAATGCAAGGCGGAACATTTACAATTAATAACACAGGATCATTCGGTTCTGTTCAATCTATGGGTATTATTAATTACCCACAAGCGGCTATTTTACAAGTTGAATCAATTGTAAAACGCCCAGTAATTATGGATAATGGTATGTTCGGTGCTCGTGACATGGTTAACTTATGTTTATCACTTGATCACCGTGTACTTGATGGTTTAATTTGTGGTAAATTCTTAGGACGTGTAAAAGAAATTTTAGAAAATACGTCAGAGAACAATACATCTGTATATTAATAAAAAGCTCGCGTTTGCGAGCTTTTTATCATTTCATTTCTTCATTTGTATCCTACTATATGTACAAACCTTTCCCAGTAATCTTACAATGAATGATCATGTATTAGGAATTTGCGAAAATACATTGCTGATATATGGTATATAGATATAAAATAAAAAAAGAATAATTTTTTGGCAAATCTTACTGATGAAACTGTAGTATAATATATTGTATTGTATGAAAAAGAGAGTTATTCTATATAAGTGTTTTATAGATAATGTGTAATCAGTCGTCAAAACATGAAGAATGTTGACTCCTGGTTTTTTATTTTGCTGTAACAATGTTTCAGGAGGATGTCATGAAAAGAAGTACCGAGTTTCTAAAAAGTTTAGATGTAAAATTAATTTTAATTTTGTGTGCACTATGTGTTACGAGTATAGCTGCTATATATAGCAGTCAGCAAACCGGACAGTATGGAGATGCAAACTTTGCTATGAAGCAGGGAGTTAACTACATAATTGGGGTTGTATTGTTACTTCTTGTTGCAAGCATCGACTTAGATCAATGGCAAAAATTGTCTTGGCCACTTTATATCGCTGGGTTTGGTTCACTTATTCTTTTGAAAATACTACCGGTTTCCAGTTTTACACCTGAAAAATTAGGTGCAAAAAGATGGTTTGTTTTTCCAGTAGCTGGACAAATTCAGCCATCGGAGTTTTTCAAAATTTCATTGCTTCTCATAATAGCCAGTTTAGCGGTGAAACATAATGCTCAGTATATGGCCCGGACATTCCAAACTGATTTGAAATTAGTCGGGAAAATTATGTTAGTATCTCTTCCACCTATGGCCGTTGTATATAGCCAGCCAGACACAGGAATGGTGTTCTTATATGCAGCAGCTATCGCATGTATTTTATTTATGTCAGGAATTCAAAAGAAATTAATTGCGATATGTACAGTCATTCCGGTGACCATATTGTCTACATTAATATTTATATTTGTAAAATATCCAGATTTCTTCTTTAATAAATTAGTTACTCTGTTAAAACCTCACCAACAATCACGTATTATAGGTTGGCTAGATCCATTTGAAAATGCAAATGAAGGCTATCAAACGCAGCAATCGATTTTAGCTGTAGGTAGTGGAGGTATGGAAGGTAAAGGGTACGGTGAAGGGAGCGTCTATATTCCGGAGAAACACACGGACTTTATTTTCGCTACAATTGCTGAAGAAGGCGGATTTATAGTAGCAGCACTAGTTGTGTTCTTGTTCCTGTTACTACTTTATCGAACAATTATTATCGGTTATTCTGCTGATAATTTATTTGGTACATTATTATGTGCTGGATCAATAGGAATACTAACGGTTCAAATATTCCAAAATATTGGTATGATCGTTGGATTAATGCCTGTAAAAGGTATCGCGTTACCTTTCTTATCATATGGGGGAAGTTCCTTATTCTCGAATATGATTATGATGGGGCTCATATTATCGGTACGGAAAACGTATAAAAAATATATGTTTTCAGTTAAGTAAAAAAAAAGCTGACTCGTTTTTAAACGAATCAGCTTTTTTACATATATGCCCTTAAACGTCGCAAACTAAGAAAGAAGTGTAGTTTGCGACGTTTAAGGAGTGCAAAGTTATGCATATTTTTGAAGGAGCACGGCATCTTTCTAATGGCGAATGGGTTATCCGAGCGATTATAGCTTATATATTTTTAATTCTTGTTGCGAAAGCGATGGGGCAAAGGTCTATTGCGCAACTAAGATTTTTAGACGTTGTACTAGTGTTATTATTAGGGGGGAATATTTCTAACGCATTATCAGATGAAAAGGTTGGATTACTCGGTTCGATGATTACAACGTTCATACTCGTTGTACTTCATATAATAAGCTCTGTTTTAATGTTGAAATGGGATAGGTGGAGACGTTTTTTAGAGCCTGCACCTATTATTCTTATACATAATGGTTCCATTGATTTTAGTAACTTAAAAAAAGCGAGAATTACGGTGGAATATTTATTTTCGGAACTTCGCGTGCAAAATGTGAGCGATATTCAAACGATTAAATTAGCATTGTGGGAAGCGAGTGGTGTTGTTTCTATATTTCAGTATCCAGAATATGAAGCAGTTTCTCGGCTTGACCTTAAAGTGGCGGGGAAAAAAGCTCCAGTTGCTTTTATATTAGTGAAAGATGGAAGGATTCAGCAAGATGTTCTCGCTTTATTAGGAAAAACAGAAGAGTGGGCGAAAGAGTGTTTAGAGAAGAGTGCAGAAATCGAATCCATTATGTTAGCTACAGTTGATGAAGCGCATAAAATAAATGTTTTGTTAAAAAAATGAAAAATATACGCATTTTGTCGTTTCATACATATGATACAATAGTGTGAACAACGGAAAAATGGGAGGTGTTTCCATGGGATATGTAGAGGAGTTACGAAAAGTAGTTGGTCATCGCCCTTTAATTTTAGTTGGTGCTGTTGTAYTCGTTATAAATGAAAATGGTTATGTTTTATTACAACAGCGAACAGAGCCGTACGGAAAATGGGGGTTGCCTGGCGGGCTAATGGAGCTTGGTGAATCACCAGAAGAAACAGCTTACCGTGAAGTATATGAAGAGACAGGAATAGAAGTAAAGAACCTCCGATTAATCAATGTATTTTCTGGAGCGAACTACTTTACAAAATTAACAAACGGTGATGAGTTTCAATCCGTAACGACAGCCTATTATACCGATGAATACGAAGGGAATTTTGTTATGAATAAAGAAGAAGCGGTTCAGCTTAAATTCTTCCCGGTAACAGAGCTACCTGATTATATTGTAGGATCGCATAAAAAAATGATTGTGGAATATATGAAAATTATGGAAAAAAAGATATAATAGTAGTGGAAGAAATACAAAAACACAGATCTGGTTGGTAGTCCAGACGCATGATTTTATGTCAGTAACCTTCCCCTCCGGGATGTCCAGTATTTCTAATTTTTTTAAGGAGGGGCTGTCAATGGAGTTGACAGTATATCATGATGGTCAATTTTTTGTGGGAATTATTACTCGCAAAGAAAAAGGGAAGTTGTTTGGAGCGAAGTATATTTTTGGGACGGAACCATCAGATGAAGAAGTACTTATATTTGTAAATGGTCCAATGTTAGCGTATTTCCAGCACTTTGCAAGATTTGGTGTGGAGATTAAAGAAAAACAGCGCCCGAAAAATATTAAGCGTATCATACGGCARTCGGCCAAAGAAGTAAATGAAAAACGTTATACAAAAGCGCAAGAGGCAATTAGTTTATCTTACGAGTTGCATAAACAAGAAAAGCGAGTGCAATCTAAAGAGAAACGAGAAGCTGAAAAGCAAAGAAGACGTTTAATAAAAGTACAAAAGGCAAAGCAAAAACATCGAGGTCATTAAGAAAAGGTGTTAGAGCAAGAGCTCTAACACCTTTTCTACGCTCAAATACAATTAAACTTACTTGTATTCTCTAAACATTAACTGGTAAGATACAAATAGGTAGAATTAGAGGAGGGAAAAGATTGATTAACTTTAACTTTTTTATGAATGATGTTGTCCGTCAAGCGCGTGAAGAGATCGTTTCTGCGGGATATACAGAATTGACGACACCAGAAGCAGTCGAAGAAGCATTTAAAAGAAATGGTACAACACTTGTAATGGTAAACTCTGTATGTGGCTGTGCAGGCGGTATTGCTCGCCCTGCTGCTGCACATTCCGTACATTATGATAAACGCCCTAACCACCTTGTAACGGTATTTGCGGGTCAAGATAAAGAAGCAACAGCAAGAGCTCGTGAATATTTTGAAGGATATCCACCTTCATCTCCATCATTTGCTTTATTGAAAGATGGAAAAATTGTAACGATGGTAGAACGTCATGAAATTGAAGGCCATGAACCAATGCAAGTAATTGCAAAACTACAATCTTACTTCGAAGATAATTGCGAAGAACTATAAGGAAGAGAAAAAGCGGTACGTTCAGGAACAAGTGGACGTACCGCTTTTTTATTTGTTTTTTATAATGATTGGACATGCATAGAGATATTGTTTTATGCATGTTTTTATGCAGTGAAAACGAACTTAATAATGTTTTTGTGTTTATTTTTATTTTAAATGTTGCATAAAAATGAAAGTGTTGATAC